>ONRC01000075.1 GCA_900320085.1 uncultured Eubacteriales bacterium | reverse complement strand
CACAACCACAGCACAAAGTGCTGGTTTTCAGGGGCTTGGGGGCGGAGCCCTCAACAAGCTTTTTGCAAAATGTATTAACTTTGCATTGCTTGCCGCTATTGACTCCAGTATAACTACAGCATGAAAGCGTTATACTATCTGCCATTGATCAATACAACACCATCATCTGGCAAATGATACGCCTCAAAGTAAGCATTCTCGAGCGGTATCCAACGGTCATAGAACTGCTGCATGGACGCGGCGGATTCTCTTTTGAGAAGCCGGGCTTCCCGGGTTTCCCAGGGGGCGTGCAGGAAAAGACACACATCGGCATATTTCTGAATAGCGGGAAGATTGCAATAGCTGCCTTCCAGAATCAGAAGCCGCGAATCCGGAAGCAGCTGTTCCGGCAGCAAAGCGTCCTTCATGCAGCTATAGCGGCGGTACTTGACAGGCATGCCGTACTTGAAAGGAATCACGACTTCCTTCGCTAGCCGTTCCGCATCGCAGTTTCCGCCGGGAACGGCCAGACGCTCAGGGGTTTTCAGCGCGTGCGGTATCACAAAATCATCCGTATGCACCACTTCCCCTTGGAACACCTTGGCCAGCTTCTGAGCCAGCGTCGTCTTTCCGGAAGCGCAGGGACCGTCCAAGGTAATCAGCAGACGATCTACGGCGGCTGCTTTTTCAGCAATGCGCTGGATGGCTTCCAGACAGGGAATCCAATCCGTGGAAATGACCCGATAGGCCGGATGGTATTCTTCCCGGTAAGCAGCGGAATGGGACGGCAGCCATTGCGCATCCAGAATCGCGTCCAACGCCTTGTCATCCTTCAGAGGATAATCGCCGGATTGAGCGATCCGCTTGCAGCAATCGTACACTTCCTGACGGGTAAAAGATATTTCACAGCCGGATGTCAGCATCAAGCCTGCTATGACCTGGGGCTGGATGTTTGCAGCCATGGCCCGGCGCAGATTCAGCCTGCACCAGGCCGGGCTGAGAATTTCAAACAGCGGCTCCTCGGGATCGGCCAAAAGCGCATTCATCTCACGCACAATATACTGGGTGACCTTCTCCCGGGCTGAGAGCAGATGCCCCACACCCAGCATGGCCTGAAAAACAAGCTTTACCACATCCTCCGGCTGCATAACAGGCGTGCGAAGGCGCTGTGCTTTCAGGCGATACAGGATTTCCTGTTCAAAAGCTTCCCTGGTCATGGATCACAGCTCTTTTCGTATGGTTTCCAGTGATACCTGGTTTTGTTCCGCCAGGGTGGCCAGATCCTCATATTCCGCTTTGCGGCGAAGTACGCCCATGCCGGAAGCGGTTTTTACCCGCACGGGGCCATAAGGCGTTTCCACTGTTTCCACAACGCGCTCCAGCACGTAACGGGTCATATCTTGCCTGCGGATGCCCAGGGTGGCGGTGTACTTCATCATGACGGCAGCCAGCTTGTCCGCGTCTTCCGGCAGGCAGATTACGCTGAGGAGGACGCCGGGGCGGGATTTTTTCATGCCGATTGCCTGGGTATAGACGTCCCGGGCACCTGCTTTCAACAGTTGCTCCATGGCAAAGCTGATGTCCTCGCCGGTCATATCGTCCAGATTGCATTCCAGGCGGGTGATCTGCTCCAGGGCTCCTTTGCTTTCGCCCAGGAAGGCCCGCAGGCAGTTGGCCCGCTCAAAGTCCTTTTTACCCATGCCATAGCCGATGGCTTCGGTCGCCATGATGGGACGGTCACCGAAACGGGACACGAAATGCTTCAGCAGCGCCGCGCCGGTGGGCGTACACAATTCACCCTGCACCTGGCCGCCAAAGGTAGGGATACCATTCAGTAGGAGCGCCGTGGCGGGGGCGGGCACCGGCAGGATGCCGTGCATGCAGTGCACGTGGCCCGCGCCTACGTGGACCGGGGAGGCCACGACCTTTTCCGCGCCGATCTTATCCATCAGCAGGCATACGCCCACCACATCGGCCACGGCATCCAGGGTACCCACTTCGTGAAAATGGATTTCGCTGATGGGGTGCCCGTGCACCCGGCTTTCGGCTTCCGCGATCAAGGCATACACGGCCTTGACGTCTGCCTTTACCCGTTCAGATACATCCAGGCCGTCGATGATCCCTTCAATGTCTGCCACAGATGTATGATGGTGGTGATGATGATGCTCGTGGTCATGGTCATGGTCGTGGGGATGATCCTCATGGTCATGATGATGTTCGTGATCATGATGATGCTCCTGATGATGATCGTGCGCATCCAGGGACTCTTCTTCTTCTCCATCCACCGTCACCTTCATATGGGTGCCGGTAATGCCGCATTTGACGGCCTTTTCCGCCTCCACATGCACTCCGGGCAGATTCAGGGTGTTCATTTTGTCGATAAAAGCCTGCTTGTCGGGGATCAGCTCCAGCAACGCCGCCATCAGCATATCGCCCGCTGCGCCCATACCGCATTCGAGATACAAGGTTTTCATGTCTGTTTTCCTCCATTCAATTCCGGTTGAGGGAAAGCCCTGCCCGTTCCATGGCGATGACCAGAATGGGGATCAGAACGAGTAGCAAAATAATGCCGGGAATAGCGTTCGTAATAGCTCCCGCCAGGAATAGCGCCCAGGTGAACGTGCTGCCGGACAGGCCCGCCAGCATCACCCGCACAGTGCCCCATACGATGCGTCCCGCGATCATGGAGATCAGCAGCACAGCGTATGTGACCCCCTTTTTGCGAGGCAGCTTCTGGCGAAGAAATCCCGCCATGCCGCCATAAACAGCCAGCTCGAAGGCCATGGCAACAGCCCCTGGAAACATCGTTGGCATGCCAAACACCACGGAGCGCAGAAGCGGCGCGATGAAGCCCACAGCCAGGCTCCAGGACCCCCCGCACATGAAGCCGCACAGCAGCGCTGGAATGTGCATCGGGCACAATGCGGAGCCGATTTCGGGGATCTGGCCGGTGATAAAGGGCAGCACCATGGCGATGGCCAGATACAGCGCCGCATAGGTCAGGCGGCGTATCTGCAAAGAAGACATTCCGGCTTTACGCATGCTTTTCCGTAAGCTCCTTGATGTGATTCATGGCGTCCTCCATAATAGCCGCGGACCCCTTCATAATACCCGCCACATAGGTATTGCACAGGTTCATTGGGATCAGTACCCGATAAGCGGCACTGGACGCCACGGCATTGGCCATGGCCGGAGAAATTTCGCCCATCATGGCGTCCGCGATGGCGATGCCGAAGGGCCCCACGATAATCTGCGCGGAGCGGCAGGCCACGATCACGGCGTTTTCGCCGGTGGCAAGCTGATTGGCGCAATTGCTGTTCATCATGTACTCCGTAGCCATGCTGTTGGTTCCCACGGCGGTAATATGAGCTTCCGGTCATGTTTTGCGGATGCTTTCCAGCAGCTTTCGGCCCAGTCGTCCGCCCTGGCCGTCGATAACGAGAATGTTCATGGTCAGTCCTCCTTGTAATAATATACCGCTGTGGGGAGTGTTCCTGTGGCTTCCTCCATCAGCATTTGCAACATATGATCCAAATCCACGTCCGCAAATAGATCAGGATTAGCCGTTTTGGCGATCATCACCATGGCTGCTGTTTGCAAATAAGGCGCTTGCAGCAAATCTTCGGAAAGCAGGAGGATACGGCGGTTTTGGATGGCGTCGATGGCCGCCCATCCTTCCCGGCTTCGCAGACTGTCAGCCATCGCTTTGGCTGATCGCTCGCTATCCAGCACGCCACCGCCCACAATCTTGACGATGACACCGGGGTTCTTCCTTGCGACCCACCCGTCGTCCACCAGCAGGTTTTCGGGCAGCAGCCGGGCCGATACGTCATAACAGCCGGCGTTCAGGATCAGGGCGTGTTCCGGGGAAGTCTTGTGAATGGTCACATGATCCTGAGCTGTTTCCCAGTACACGTTCAGCCGCTGGCACTCAAACAGCGAACCCATTTTGTCTTGCAGCAGCACGGTGAAATAGGTCATGGCTGAATCCGCAGCCTCCGCGTCTTCGGATACGCCCATCTGCTCTGCTTCCTCTGCTGCCACCGTTTGGGTGGCCGTTTCCTCGGCCTCATCGTTCAGCTGGCTGGCGCGCGTCCCGGCTTCCTCATTCGCCGCGGATGCGCCGTTTCCTTCCCCGGCCTGGTGCAGCAGACGGTCTGTGCCCGGTACGATCTCGGCAGGGGCGTTTTCATCATACTCTTTTCGGGAGGCCTCAGGATTTTCCCTGGTTCGACCGCTGCTTTCGCCACTGTCCCCGATTTCTGTCCGATCAGCGTCTTCTGAAATACTTTCTCCCGGCCTCGTTTCGTCTGCCAGGCTTTCGGTAGCATCAGACAGGAGGAGTTCAGAACTGCCATTTATGCGAGTGCGGCAGCCGCACAAGAGCAGGCACAGGCTCAATAAGAGCACCGGGAGCATCATTCTTCTTGATTTCATACCCATAGGCACTCCTTGTACTTGAGGCGCAGCCGCTGCTTCCAGTCAGCCCGCCGCTGCAGAATCTGTTCGGTTTCGTTCAATAATGCCAGCGCCTGTTGCCGGTCTTCTTCCTTCATTTCATGGGTGCTGTATGCCGCTTCCTCAAATAGCTTTTCACAGGCCGCAAAGCGCTCCGCATAGTCTGGGGCAAGTTCGGTATTCCAGGCCGCATAAGGGGCGTTGCCTTCTCCATAACCCATCACTTCCAGCCAGGCGGCGACGTGCTGGAAAATGGCAAACACCGCATCGCTTACATTCTCGGAATCAAATATCTTCCTGGCGTCCAGCGCCTTCTTTCGCCGCTGATTCAGCAGAATAAAGGGCAGGAAGGGCAGGATCACCAGCGCCACTGCCAAAATCAGCAGCAGGATGATCCGCAGATAGTTGACCCAATGGGGCATGGATATCTGCTCTTCCTCCACCGTCACCAGCCGGTACTCCCGGTCCGGCTGCGCCTCCTGATCACCTGTTGCCAGCGATTGCGTATGCACATGGCGGGTCTCGTTTTCGTCGGATGGGAGCTCATGGGTGGTGCCAGTGATGGACTGTGCCATTTGGCTCATCCTGTCCCGGACGGTTTCGGAAGCCGTTTCGGTGGCGGCATCCACGCCGGGCCAGATCAGCAGCACAGCAATTGTAACTGCAGTGACACCCGCCAACACGCAAAGGATTGTCCGCTTGTCCCATGGCCGTTTCAGCATCCAGAAAACGAACAACGCAAAGAGCGGCACATTGATCCAGGTGGAAAATGCCAGACCAAAGTACATTTGGAAAAGCGCGCATCCTGCAATGATCCCCAGCGCCAGCAAACGGCTACCGGAAAGCAGCGTCATAACCAGCAGAGAAATCCCTATGACTGTTAGAAGAACAACAGCAAAGGCAACAGGCATATCGGCGGAAACGGCAAAGCGCTCATAAGCATAGGCGTTCACCGCTTCGCTGGCATCGAACAGGCGATTGAGCAAGGCCTGCATTCCCTGGTTCGCTGAAGGGATGATCAAAAGCAGTATCAGCGAGAAAAGGAAAACCAAAAAACCAATCAGAATAATATGCTTTTTCGACTGATTTGCAGCAGGCTGTTCGGCTTCTAAAACAGCCTTTATTTCCGCTTCTTCCGCCGTTTTGTCCTGGGCCTGCTCCCGCACCAGCAGCTCATCCCGTTTGGCCGTGAGCTTCCAATGGATGCGGTTCACGGGATCGCCAGGAAGGTATGCACGCACATCGCCGGGATCGTCCTGCTCCCGGTTGGCAAAGGTCTTGATGGTTTGAGGGATGGCTTTGGGCTGCCGGCTGTCCGCATCCATTTCAAACAGACTGTGCCGGATGCGCGGCACAAAAGGCAAAAGCCAAGAACAGGCCAGCACAATACGGCTGCCCGTATTGTTTTCGAAGAAGTACAGCAGGCAGGCCAATATCAGCCACACCGCATAGCATACATACCGTTTCTTCATTGTTTCAGCGTACCGCGGCTGTGCCGGTCGGGATTTTCCACGCTTTTCAGCAGATCGTTTAGCACGTCCTCCACGGTCTGATTTGTATCTTCTTTCAGCAGCACCCGGTGGGTGCACACATCCCGGAACACCGCCTGCACGTCATTGCCGGTCACATAATCCCGCCCTTCCATAAATGCATGAGCCTTCGCCGTTTTGTCCAGGAATAGCGCGCCGCGCGGGCTGATGCCCACATCCACCGCTTCATGCTCCCGGGATGCCAAGGTTAAGCGGGTGATGTAATCCAGAATGGTGTCCCTGGACACCACCATCCGCACCTGCTCCTGCATGCCGGTCAATTCATCCTTGGTCATCACGCACTGCACCTGATCCATGGGGTTGACTCCCTGGCGGCTTTTCAGCATTTCCATCTGCGCCGCGTAATCGGGATAGCCCAGGGACAGCCGTACCAGAAAGCGATCTACCTGAGCGTAGGGCAAAAACTGCGTGCCCACAGCGCCCACGCTGTTCTGCGTAGCAATCACCAGGAAAGGCCTTTGCAGCGGATAGGTCGTGCCGTCCACGGTGACCTGACGCTCCTCCATGGCCTCCAGCAGGGCGGATTGGGTTTTGCTGCTCGCCCGGTTGATTTCATCGCCCAGCAGCAGGTTGGCGTCGTTCAGCGCACCGGGATGATATGAAAAGTCGCCGCTCTGCCTGTCGTACATGGAGAAGCCCACCAGGTCGGAAGGCAGCACGTCCGGGGTGAACTGCACGCGCTTGTAGGCAAGGCCCACCGCCCGGCTGATGGCCACGGCCAGTGTGGTTTTGCCCACGCCCGGCACATCATCCAGCAGGATATGACCGTCCGCCAGCAGGACGGTCAGGATCTTCGTGATCGCCTCCCGCTTGCCTGCAATGACCTTTTCAATTTCTGCGAGCACCTTTTTCATTTCCGGACGCATGATTTCCTCCTGTAAAAAAGAGACAGCAAGTCATAAACGGCTTGCTGTCAAAGGCTGTACCGGCTGCCGGAACCGCTGCGACGGATCTGACAGGACGGTTAGAAGTGCCGATTGCAGCACATCCTAGAAAATCTTATTTAACGGTGATGCGGCCCTGGGCCTCGGCGTAGGCTTCGCCGATCTGGTTGTTCAGCTCGCCCGCGATGTAGAGCCACACCACGTCCCGCACCACAGCAGTGGTGATGGTGCTCTTCTCGTTCTCTTCCGCGGCAGCGGCGAAGATATAGGAAGAATCCATACCGTTGAAGTTAGCGTTGCTGGTGATCACGGCATAGGTGGCTTCCGCATCAAAGGGTTGTCCGTTTACTTCCTCGATGGTCACACGGCTCACAGAAGCGGCCTTGAACCAGCCCTTTTCGCCGTAAGCTTCGCCCTTATCAAACTCCTTGGCAGTATCCACGGTGTATTTCAGACCGGACACCTGCATGAAGGAAGCGCAGAGCGCGGCGGTATCCTCGGTGTAGGGCAGACCCTGAGAAGCAGCTTCCAATGCTTCCAACAGCTGCGCGCCGGTCATGTAGACCACAGCTACCTTGTTGGGATAGGGCAGCACCTCGGCCAGTTGTTCTGCGCCGAACTTGCCTTCCGCCACGTCCGCACGCAAATTGCCGCCGTTCCACAGCGCCACGATGTGATCGGCGTCCACCGCAATGCTGGTGTTGCCCGCGGTCACGTCGTCTTCTTCGAAGTATTCATTGATTGCGCCGGAGGCAGCGAACCAGCGCAGAGCGTCCGTCCACAGATCACCCAAGTTGGTTTCACCCTTGCGGGCGGCGTCATCCGCGCCATAGAGCACAGCGGAGGTATAGGCTTCCAGCGAATCGTCCAGTTCGATCACATTGCCATGGGCGTCGGTAATGGTCACAGCGGACGCGGATACGGCCAAACCGCACACCAGGCACAGCGCCACGATCATGGCTATCGCTTTTTGAAACATCTTCATGCTTGTCCTCCTTTTACCTGATAGAAAAATAGAAAAGGCACCAGAAGCCATCTTCAGATGGCCTTCGGCACCTTCTTGATACCGGATTTTTCTGGAGCCTTCTATCAAAACAGCTTGCTTGTGCAAGCCCAAGGACAGCTTGTGCTGACAGCATATATAGTATCATAGATCACCCATTTTGTCAATGATGACGATTGATTGATCGGAATTGCGCTTACTTAAATTTTTGCAGGTCAATTGCAAAACTAAATTCCACCCCTTCCGGCAGATGGGGTAGAATTTAAATGTGAAAACTCTGGGGTAGAATTCAAACGTGAAAATTTAGAAATT
>ONRC01000010.1 GCA_900320085.1 uncultured Eubacteriales bacterium | reverse complement strand
GGTTGATGAGGATGTTCATCGACGGGCCGGACGTATCCTTGAACGGGTCGCCGACCGTGTCGCCCACGACCGCGGCCTTGTGTGCATCGGAGCCCTTGCCGCCATGGCCGGTGGTGTCCAGGCCCTGGCCGGTGTAGACCTGCATGCCGGGCTCGGTGGTCAGTACGCGCATTTCCCGGCCGCTGTCGGGATCACGCAGGACGCCCGCTTCCTTCATGCCTTCGCCACTGAGCACATAGTTCACGTCGTAGCCGTCCACCGCGTCGATCAGGCGGCATTCCTTGCGCCGGGCCACGCCGTCGCCGATCTTCTGCGGCGCGCGCAGATCGAGGGGCGTGCCGTCCACAGGCAGGTATTCACCGGTGGGAATGAGTCCTCCGTCCACGTCGGTGACGCAGTCGGCGTTCACCTGCAGGGTGTGGTCCAGCATGGTGTCCTTGTCGGACAGGTTCCAATAGGAATGGTTGGTCAGGTTGACCACGGTGTCCTTGTCGCTCTGGGCCAGGTAGCGGATGGAGAGATTGCACTGGTCGTCCCAGGCGAAGGTGACCTGCACGTGCATTTTGCCGGGGAAGCCCTCCTCCATGTCGTGAGCCACATAGGTAAAGATCACGGCGTCTTCGCCTTCGGCCTCCAGGGTCTGGCCACGCCACCATTTCTTGTCGAAGCCTTCGCGCCCGCCGTGGAGGGTGTTGGGCCCGTCGTTTTTGAACAGGGTGTATTCGGTTCCGTTCAGGGTGAACTTCGCGCCGCCGATGCGGTTGCCCACGCGGCCGATGGTCGCCCCCAGAAAGGAAGGCTTCTGGTCGTATTCCTCCAGGGTGTCAAAGCCCAGGCACACTTCGCCCAGCTTTCCATTCCGGTCCGGCACCTTCACGGACACGATATGCGCCCCGAAATCCAGCACGGACACGGACGCGCCCAGCTTGTTGGTCATGGTGTACAGGGTCATCTGACGGCCGATCTGGTCGATGCCGAAGGGCTTTTGGGTGATGCTCATGATCTCATCTTCTCCTTTGAAATGGATTCGCTGATGCCATTATAACCCAATTATGATTGGATGAAAAGAAGGGAACAAAAAGATTTTTCAGGGGATCGTGGAAAGAATCTGATCCACCCGCTCTTTTTGAATGTAAAACAGGGCGACGCCGTCCACCGCCATGGCGTCGTGGAGCGCGTCGAAGGGATAAAAGCTGATGGTCCGGGTCAGATGGCTGTTGGTCAGGATGACCGCGGCGCGGCTTTCGCCGGACAGTGTAAAGCCCTCCGGCAGCGTCCCGTCACCGGACAGCGACACCAGATTTGTATACCACGCCGCGAACGATTCCGCGTCCATGTCGTCGGTTTCACCCGCGCGGCGCACAGCCATGTCATACAGCGTTTGGCCATATTCGTCGGTGGCGATCTGGTTGTTCTCCGTCACGCTTTCCACCATCCGCACCGCGTACGCCGCGGAAATGCCCGGCGCTTCTATGCGCACCTCGTCCAGGTCATTCACTTGCAGGTTCACCGGATTGAGCAGCACCAGATCCCGGGGATTCAGCGTTTTCCAGAAGCCCAGCAGGAAGTTGCTGGCCTTGAACACCTTGCCCTCCCAGCTCAGGTACACGCCGCTTTTGCCCGTTTCCTTGCCCAGCTTGAGAAGAAATTCTTGTTCGGGAAGCGGGAAGGAAACCTGCTGGCCGTCCTCTGTTTCGCCGGTAATCATCGTCGCGGCCTGGGTCAGCCGGACCGTCACCTCGGGAGCGTCCAATCCATAGGCCGACAAGTCCACCGATGCTTCATCACCCAGCAGCGCTTCAAACCCAATATTTTCAATGCGATTCAGCAGGGCATCCATCCGCGTCAGGGAAAGCGGATACCGAAACGGCTTTTCCATTTGCCAGCCGGAGGGCGTATAGTCGGCCTGCCATACCACGCCGCCCGTCACCTCAATGCGTTTCAGCAGCGACGGGTCGATGGCCGGCTGGTCGAAGGCCAGCAGGTATTCCATCTCATGGAAAAAGACCGTGCTGTCTGCCTCCAGCATCGTATACAGCCTGGGATCGCCCGCCACCATGCAGTAACGCTGGGGCCTGTCCTCATTGGGCGCCAGGTCGCCCAGCAGCAGCTCCCTTGTTTCGCCGTCCTGATAGGTAATGCTGATCCGCGCCTGGGGCGGTTCCAGGCCGAACGCTGCCATCGTCAATCCCTGGGCGGGGTTCAGCTCCGTCAGTACCACCGCTTCCGCGGGCACCTTGCCCAGCGACAGCGTGATTTCCTCCATGATCGACGCGCGCAGCGGCACGTCCTCCTGCCCTTGCAGGACGAACCCGTCCCCTTGCCGAATCAACGGATAGGCCACGCTGTCCCGCGGCGCGATCACGACGGAAGCGACTTCCTCGTTCGGGCGGCTGAGCAGCATGATGCTGTCCGCCGACTCGGGGATGGACAGCGGCTTTGACAGGGAACGAACAAAAAACACCGCGCCCCCCACAGCCACACAGGCGCACAGGGTCAACAGCAGCACCGTTCGCCCGCTGACCGGGCGGCGGACCTTTTTTTTCGGAACTTTTTCCATACTACATATTCTTCCTGGGAATCAGCACCAGCAGCGCCCCCAGCAACACCAGCAGCGGCAGCATCACGATCACCATTATGGCAGGCGTGATATTGCCCATGGCCAGGCTTTCGCGCTGGGCGGGCTTGGGCAGGATGTCCAGATTGACCGGCTCCTTCTCCTGGAGCGAATGGATGATCTGCAGCAGGAAGGGCGTGGAGGACGTGTTCATTTGCATCCAATAATCCAAAAACACATTGCAGTCGCCCAAGGTAAACAGATGGGATACGGTGCCGTCCTCAAACATTTTGTCTGACCAGACCGACACCGCGAACCGGCCTTCCGCATCGCCGGGCTGCTGCTCCACGGTGTCTTCCCCGTCCACGTCGGTGCGCAGGTAGGCTTCCCCGGTCATGAGCAGCGGATACGCCATCACGCCGTCCGGCTGGGGCTCCTGCACGCGGAAGGAGCGCGCCTCCGAAATCAGCAGGATGTTTTCCGACTGGGTCACCAGGGTATGGGTCACGTCGGTATCCTGCATAGACGGCATCAGGATGACAGGATAATCGGCGTAATAGCTGTTCACATCCTCTTCCTTTGCCACGGTCAGGCCGGGCAGCGGCTCGATGCCGTAGGCCCGCAGCAGCGCGTTGAAATTGCTCAGGTCACTGGGGGCGCTGTATTCCGATACGAAGAAAAAGTCCCCGCCCGCCCGGGCGTAATCCATCAGCTGGTTCAGTTCTTCTTCCGTCAGGTCGTACTGGGGGGACAGGATCATCAGCGGGTCCGCCGGGTTCAGCTCGTCCCCCGCCGCCAGGTTCACGCGGATGACCTTATAATTTGCTTCGGTCAGCGTTCCCTCCAGCACGTCCGTTTCTTCGGCGCTTTTTTCCCGGTGTCCGGACAGTATCTGAACGCAGGGCACGCTCTCCTGGGTCACGAAAAGAATGGCTTCCGTGATGGTTTTTTCGTAGGAGATCAGGGTCTCGTCGAAATAGCCGGTTTCCATATTGAAGGAACGGTAGGTGTAATCCGCCTCCGTCAGGATGCGGGACAGGCCGGTTTCCGGGCAGTTGACGATCAGGCAATCATCCGACACCGCGTTAGTTCCCGTAGCGTCCACAAAATGGGTTTTGAGGGCGGGGTTTTTCATCAGGTTTTCCTGCGTCACCGTCACCCGGGGTGACGACACGTCATACCGGTTCAGAAGGGACAGCAGGTTTTCGTCCCCGCCGGAATCGGGCACGACAGCGTAGATGCGCACGTCCTTTTCCAATTGCGCGATGGCGTTTTTGGTGATTTCGCCCTGGCTGGTCGCGCCGTTGAAGGAAAAGTCGGCCTCCAGCGCAAAGTGGTTTTCCAGCCCGTCGCAAAGCGCCGCCACCAGCACCACCAGCACCACCATCCCCGCGGTAAGCGCCATGGAAAAGCCGCCGCAGCGCAGCTTTCGGCTGCATTTGATTCGATCCCACAGATTGCTCCATTTTTTCATGCCGCTCACGCCTCGCTCCACCGGCGGGCGTCCAGCGCCCGCACGCTCAAAAATATCATCACGGTGATGAACAGCAGATAAAACATCACGCTGCTCAGGCTCAGCTGACCCCGCACGAAGGGGGAGAAGCGCCGGTACAGGCTGATGAAATCCAGCGCCTGGCTGATGGCTTCAATCATGACGGCGGAGGCCAGCACATCCGCCATCCATACCAGCAGATTGACCCCGAAGCCCAGCACCACGGCGGTCATCTGGCTTTTGGCAAAGCAGGACACAAACAGGTCCAGCGCGATGAACGCGCAGCCATGCAGCACCAGCCCCAGATACCCCACCGCGGTTTCACCGATATACAGCTTTCCATACACTGCCACGACGCAGGCGTACATCATGCTGCTCACCACCGCCAGCAGCAGCACCGTGCACGCCGCCAGGTACTTGCCCATCACCATCCCCGTCAGCGAACAGGGCGAGGTCAGCAGCATCTGATCCGTGTTCCGCTGCCGCTCCCCCGCGATCAGGCGCATCGTAAGGATGGGCGACAGCAGCATCCACAGATAGCTCAGTTCCGCAATCAGCGCCAGCAGGTTCCCGGACCGCGACGCCAGATTCGTCACGCCGAAAAAAATGCTGCCCAGCGTTAAAAATACGCCCAGGAACACGTAGGCCGCTGACGTGTAAAAATAACTTTGCACTTCACGCCGATAAATGGCGAACATAAAAACCTCCATGATCAATGAAGCGTGGGAAGGGAGATCCTGTCAAGCTCCCGCCCCATCTCTGTATTTCACACCGTTTCGTCCATCGTCGCCCGCAGGAACACGTCCTCCAGGCTGTCCTCTACGGGAGCGAGGCGCAGCAGCGGCATTTGCAGGGCGGACAGCAGGGTGAACAGCTCGCGCTC
The DNA here is from genome assembly GCA_900320085.1 of uncultured Eubacteriales bacterium. Taxonomy (GTDB): domain Bacteria; phylum Bacillota; class Clostridia; order Christensenellales; family Aristaeellaceae; genus RUG563. Next base: position 52,397 of record ONRC01000010.1, on the reverse strand, counting down.
CGCCAGCCCGCTGTCATCGACCGTCAGTACAACCTGGGTCAGCGCCGCGTTCGGGTTGGCTTCCATTTCCACCCGCAGCACACTGTGCAGCTGACGCAGGGCGGGCAAGAGCTTTTCATCGCAGCTGTCGATCACCGCGCGCAGCCGATGCTCTTTCCCCTGCATGTCGTGCAGCGTTCTGTCGCAGATGATTTTGCCGTGGTGCAGGATGAGCACCCGGCTGCATACCGCCTGTACCTCGCTGAGGATATGGGAGGAAAACAGGATCGTATGCTCTCCCGCCAAAGACAGAATCAGGTTTCGCATTTCGCTGTTCTGCCGTGGGTCGAGGCCCGCCGTGGGCTCGTCCAGCACGATCACCTCCGGCGTTCCGCACAGCGCCTGGGCCACCCCGGCGCGCTGACGGTAGCCTTTGGACAGGTTGCCGATCTTTCTGTCCAGCACGTCCGCCAGCCCCGTCCTTTCCGCGACGGCCTCCACGTGACCGCTGATGGCGCTTTTTTTCACTTCCTTCAGTTCGCACGCAAAGCGAAGATAAGCGCGCACCGTCATTTCGTCGTACACCGGCGCCGCCTCCGGCAGATAACCGATCATACGCTTGGCTTCCCGCGGACGAAGCAGCACGTCCTTTCCGCCGATGGACACGCTGCCCGAGGTCGGCGCCAGGCACCCGGTCAGGATATTCATGGCCGTGGTCTTCCCCGCGCCGTTCTGGCCCAGCAATCCCAGCACCTGCCCCTTGGGTACGGAAAACGTGATGTCCTGCAGGGCATTGAGCGTGCCGTATCGTTTGGATACGTGGTCAAAAGAAATCATCAGTGCGCCTCCCGCGTTTTTCTTTGCAAAATGCTATTTCAATATACCATACATCGCTTTGAAAAAACGTGAACAAATTGTAAAGCCCGCGCGAATCCCGTCCTGTTTTGCCGAATGGCTTTACGAAGGGCAGGAAAGTGTGCTATAATAGGTCTCGGACGCCCACCAAATCATAAAAAAAGGCGTCTATCCGGAAGCAAACCCCCACTTTAGGAACGAAAGAAGGCGAATTTTGCCATGTATCGAAAAACGACCCCGCGCTTTGAGGTAACCAATGAAAGCCTGAAAAACCAGCGCGGCGTGCTGCTGATCACCTGTGCCGTGCTGCTGATCCTGTTGGCGGTCCTGGGCTTTTTCACCGTGCGGAACATGGGATATCAAGACCGGGTGCAGAGCCAGATCAGCCAGCGCATGTACAGCGCCTCTGCCTCCGCGATCGAGGAAATCGGCAGGCTGGGCAGCATTGTCACGTCCAACGCCTCCGCGCGCCTTGCCCGGGTGCGGCAGTACGTCTACTACATGGAGCAGCTCAACAGCCTCAGCATTTCCCTCGCGGGCGGCGAGGCCGGGCGGCTGATCAGCGCCGACCGCTTCACCACCCTCTACGCCGACCTGGAAACGATGGAAAACCTGATACAGCTCTCCACCACCTCCACCCTCGACGCGCGTACCCTGCTGCAAAACCACCTGACGGAGCTGCAGGACGCGCTGCCGGGTTAATCCGCTTCCGCTGGAATCAGCGCGGTGACGGCAGCACAAAAATCCGGCATCTCCCGCTTCATGCGCACGAAATGCCCTTCGCGGTTCAGAAACACATGCTCAGACCGGGCGGAGCACACCTGCTCCCCGGTCTTTTTGCTGCGCATATCGTATCGGATAGCGAGCACCACGCCGTTGAAGGCCGCGGGCGTAACGGTGATTTCCGCCTCGTCGCCAAAGGCGCAGGGCTTCAGATAATCGCAGGTCAGGCTTTTGACCGGCGACAGCACCCCTCTTTTCTCCATCTCCGCATAAGGAAAGCCCAGCTGATCCAGAAAATCCACACGGGCCTCCTCCATCCAGCGGATATAATTGCTGTGGTGCACCAGACCCATCATGTCCGTTTCATAATACTGCACCCTGTGGCAATATGGCTTCATTCCCATTCCTCCTCGTCCCGCCTGCGGATGGATTGCAGTCCCGGCTCAACCACCTGGTCAGACGCGTCCTCAGCCGCGTATTGGCGCAGGAAAAAGGCCTGCTCGACGGGCGTCTCGCTCTTTAATCGCAGGATGGCGTCCCGGCTCAGCGCCTGACCGTCGCCCTGGCAGGCATAGCAGCGGTACAGGCATTCGGGACATACGCAGCAATTGTCCCGTTCGGAATGCACCATATAGCTGTCCGTATTGCAGCGCGGACATCCGCAGCGCATGAAAATCACCTCGGTTGGTTTGGTCGCGCCATCGGCGCGGTTCCTTCTGATTGTATCGCATCACAAGCGATTTGGCAAATCTTTTTCCAACGGCAAACGGACAAAATTCGTGCAAAAATGCGCCCGCATCAGCGAAGCGCATTTTTTATCATCATCTTGACAACTGTTTGTATTGTCGCCAGTAGATAGGCGCATGTCACTTTTTCTTCTTCCGATCGCGGGCGGTCACCCTGGCGCACAGGACGGTCATATCGTCGGCAGGCAAGCCGTTTTGCTGCATGATCGCTTCCCGCAGCAGGGTGTCGGCGATACGCTGGGGCGTCTGATTCCGATTCTGGCGCAGAAGCCGGGGAATCACCGCCTCCTCCGGAAACGCGTCAGTCACCCCATCGCTGACCAGCAGCAGCATGTCCCCCTCCCCCAGGGTAAAGCTGTGTTCCATCGGCACGGCGTGCTCGATGATGCCCAGGGGCAGCGCCGCGCCTTCCACCGTTTGCAGTTTTTGCCCCTGCATAATATAAGAAACGCAGGCTCCCAGCTTGTTCATCACGGTTTCCCCCGTCCACAGGTTCACCACGCACAAATCCACCGTAGCGAACTTTTCCCCACCCGTGGCGGAAAGCATCGCGCCGTTCACGGCGGTCATAGCCTGGCCGCGTGAATAACCCGCTTCCAGGCACAGGGACAGCAGCTCCAGCGTTTTCCTGCTTTCCTCCTGCGCACCCGCTCCATGGCCCATTCCATCGCTGAGGGCCAGCAGCTCGCAGCCGCCCGGCAGGATTTTCGTCAGCACCGCGTCCCCGTTGTCCGGCTTGCGGAAATGGCGGTGCTTGCTTTCCCGGTTCACGGCGCAGGCCGTCACCATGCCGATGTCCAAGGTCATGGGCGGTTCTTCCTCCAGCACCACCTGGCCCTGCTCCTGCCGGGTAACAGCCAGCGGTACGCGCAGCTGCACGCTCAGCCGCGCGGCCAAATCGTCCCCTGCCGGCAGCGGCAGGGTGAGCGGGTCGCAGCGCAGGCCCAGCACGATATGCCCGTCCTCCTGCTTGGCGAAAGCGGCGTGGCCCGGAAAGCGCAGAGCCTGCAGCGCGCTTTCCGTTTTGTACAGCAGCGCTGTTTCCTCGCCGCCCTCACCCTTCGACGAAGAAATGGATTCCACCGCCTGAACCATGGCGGTCAGATGCGTGCGCAGCATATCCCGCTCATACTCGGCGCAGATCGCCTGGCGCGTGCGTTTTTCCCGCTCCGCGTCAAGCCGCGAAAGCAGCTCGGGCAGCCGGGCAATACGCGGACATTGGGAAAAATACCGGTTGATGATCCCCAAATATTCCTCGGGGTCCCCAGGCCGCGCGGCCAGCGCTTCCATACCCGCCTGGGTATCGGCGGCGTTGTCATGCCAGCAGATCGGCAGGCGGTCACAGGCGGCGCACAGTTCCTCGCAAAGCGCGGAGCATTCTTCTTCCTCGTCCACAGGCGCGATCCGGGGCGCAGGCAGCGCCTCGGCCATGCGCTCCACCGCTTGCAGCCAGCGGTTCATCCGCATCCGCATGTAAGCGTTTTCCCGGGGCGCGAACCAGCTGACCTGCCGCGCGCGCCGGTCCAGGCGGTTCAGCAGCCGATTGGGCAGCAGGCAGAAAGCCACTGCGGCGGCAGCCTCCGACACCAGCAGGAAGGGATAGAATACCGACGCGATCAGATAAGTGGAAATCATAGAGCCAAAGAAAAACACCAGGGCGGTCAAAGGCCTGTTGCGGCCCTGAAACAGCCCGGCCAGCACCGCGCTGAACGACAGGTTTACCAGCAGCAGCGCGCTCTGGCCGCTCACCAGCAGGGCCAGCCCGCTGCCCAGTCCCAGGCACATGCCCCACACGCCGCCGCATATCCAGGATACCGTCAGCACACAGCCCGCCGCCGCCAGATACCCCAGGTTCATATCAAACACGGACAGCCTGCCCAGTCCGGCGATGACCAGCAAATAGGGAAGGAACAGGCAAAGCAGGTCGTCCCGGCTGATTTTCGCCGGCCTGTCCCGCAGGATCTGCGCACACCGGCGCAGCGCCGGAAACGAAGCCAGCCCCAGAGCCGTTCCGGAAGCGTACAGGATCACCGACTGGCCGTCGGGTGATTCGACAATGCCCGGAAATGCCCGCCCGATCAGCAGCGCGGTCAGCAAAAGATATAGCTGACCTTCCGTTTTCTGAATTGCCCGGATCAGCAGAAAGCAGCACAGGCACGCGCCAAACTGGCCCAAATCCAGCGGCAGCCGCCACAGAATCCGGAAAAGCAGGCCTGCCGCCAAACCCGTGAAGGCGCCTGTGGCGTTTACTCCCTCGCACAGCAGCGCCGTCACCGCGCTGATCGTGAACGGAGACGGCACCGAAAAACACTGGGCCAGGCTGAATAAAAAGAATACGCCAGCCATCGGCAGCCCGCGGCCCAGCGTTTTCGCCATTTCCTTCGCGCTTCTGCGGGTCTTTTCTTTCTTTGCGTTCCAGATTTTATACCGTTTTACTGGGGGGATCTCAAGCTCGACTTCTACCGGTTCCATGCTTCCGCCTCCATCCTGCATGTATACGGTCATCATATCGGATGGAGGCGGAAACAGGCGTCGATTCAGGGTGAAAAGATTGTCGATCTGCGCCAACGCGAGGGCGAAAAAAAGGCCGCGAAATCGCGGCCCTCTCAGGAGCATGATATTATTCTTTTCCGCCCGTCAGGATGTCCACCACCTGGGCAAAGAAAGCCTTGACAGCTTCCGCGTCGTCTTCCACAAGCGTTTTCGCAGCTTCCAGCAGTTCCCTTAGCTTCTGGGTTTCCTCGCTTTGCGGATCTTTTTCCGTGGCCTGCTGGAGCAGCTTTTCCAGGGTGGCGCGCAGCTCCTGGATTTCGGGTTCGGCGGAGGTCCTGGCCTGTTCGACGCTTTCATTCAACTCGTGAAGGAAGGTATTCCATCCCTCGCCAGCATTGTCCAGGAGCCCGGAGAGGCCTTCCCGGGCGTCGCTCAGCCAATTCCCGGCGGAGGACTGCAGGTCCGTCAGCGCGGACTTGGCATCATCCAGAGCGGAAGAAATCTTTTCCTCATACCCCGTAGTGTCAATGCCCAGGCCGCTCAGGAAATCCAGCACCAGGGACTCGGCGGACTGCGGCGGCTCCAGTTCCTCCGCCGCTTCTTCAACGGCTTCTTCAATGGCTTCTTCCGTTTCGGCGGCCGCTTCTTCAATAGCCTCCACGGTTTCTTCCACCGCTTCCGCGGCTTCCTCCACAGCGCTCAGGACGCAGCCCTCGGCGAACCCGACGACGCCGTTCTCCGCCTTGATCGTGCCCAGAACAGTAATAACGTCGCCTTCCTTCAGTCGGGCAGCGCCTTCCCCGGTCAGACCGCTGCACAGAATCAATTGATCGGCCAGTTCGTCTACTTGCAGGCTCAAAGTGACGCTCCCCGTTTCCTCGCTGTAGGGCGTCAAAATCGCCGCGATTTTTCCGGTCAGAGTCACGTTGGGCATGGTTTCGCCCTCCGCCAGCGCATACGCGGCGGCGACGGTTTCCTGCGCCGTCAGCACAGGCTGTTCTTCAACCGCTGCCGGAGTTTCTTCTGCCATGGCAAAGCAAAGACTGAGCGACAGGCACAGCGCCAGCAGCAAAGCAAATGTTTTTTTCATTGCGTTTCCTCCAAGATCACTTATAATTCTACGATTTCCGCGTTATCAACCGCAGCTTGAATCAGCGTTTCCTGATCCAGCGCGTTTTCGCCCTTCTGGATCAGCGCTTCCTTGGGTTTGGTGGCAGGGTGACGGGGGGTAAAGACGGTGCAGCAGTCCTCATAGGGCAGGATGGAGGTTTCGTAGGTGCCGATTTTCCGGGCGTACTCCATGATGTCAATCTTGTCAAAGCCGATGAGGGGACGGTACACCGGCATGGTTTTCACCACTTCGTTGGTGGTGATCAGCGCCTCCATGGTCTGGCTGGCCACCTGGCCGATGGATTCGCCGGTGATCAGCGCCATGGCCTCTTCCTTTTGCGCGATGCGCTCGGCAATGCGCATCATGTAGCGGCGCATGATGAGGGTGGTGTAATCCTCCGGGCACTTTTCATGAATCTGCATCTGAATCTCGGTAAAGGGCACCACGTAGACCTTCAGCCCGCAGCAGTATTCGCTGAGGATCTTCGCCAGGTCCAGCACCTTCTGCTTGGCGAATTCGCTGGTATAGGGGAAGGAATGGTAGTGCACCGCTACCATCTGCACGCCGCGCTTGGCGATCATGTAGCCCGCCACCGGGCTGTCGATGCCGCCGGAAAGCAGCAGCGCCGCCTTGCCGCCGGTGCCCACCGGCATGCCGCCCACAGCGGGGTACACCGTGCAGTACAGATACGCCTGATCCCGGATTTCGATGGAGAGGACATGTTCGGGCTTGCGCACGTCCACCTTCAAATGGTCCTCATTGCGCATCAGCACATATTCGCCCACCTGCATGTTGATCTGCGGGGAGGTGAGGAAATAATGCTTGTCGGCCCGGCGGGCCTCCACCTTGAAGGTGCCGGAGAGCCCCTTCATCAGCGCGTTGGCCTGTTCGCAGATGCCCTCGAAGTTGTCCTTTTCCATTTCGATGGCGGGCGCAATGGAGTGGACGCCGAAGACCTTGCTCACCCGCGCCATGCAGCCTTCCAGGTCCTCCGCGTCGCTGATAAAAATGCGGGCGTCGTGGAGCCACACCTGGCCCCCGAAGGGCTTGGCCGCTTCCCGCACGCGCTTGACCAGGGCTTTCAAAAAGTAAGGTCGGTTCAGGCCCTTCAAATAAATCTCGCCGTAGCGAACCATGAGCAGTTTTAGCATGATCGTTCAACCCCTCTTATCGACGTTGGTATTTGGAAAGAATGACGTATTGCCGCTGAATCGCAGCCACCGTCTGCCGCATTTCGTCGGCGGTATTTTCCAGCGACAGGGAAAAGCGCAGGGCGGATTCAGCCAGCTTTTGCGGCGTATGCATGGCCTTGAGCACGGGGCTGATCCGCTGCTTAAAGGAGGAGCAGGCCGAGCCCATGCCCACATACACGCCTTCTCCTTCCAGCGCGTGAAGCATGGTTTCCGACCGTACCGGGGGCAGGGACACATTCAGGATGTGGGGCGCGGACACGTCGCTGTCCGGGGCCGGGCCATTGACGGCTGCTTCCGGGACCGCTTCCCGAATCAGCCGCCACAGCAGCAGTTTGTTTTCCCGCATATCGTTTTCCTTCGGGTAGGCTTCTATCGCCGCCAGCAGGCCTGCGATGCCCGGCGTGTTTTCGGTGCCGGAACGAAGCTGACCCTCCTGTCCGCCGCCCACCTGCCTGGGATTCAATTGCACCCGGGGCCCCATCACCAGCGCGCCGATACCCTTGGGCCCGTGGATTTTGTGGCCCGACAGGGCGTAGGAATCCGCGCCCACAGCGGTCATGTCAAAAGGCACCCGCAGGAAACCCTGTACCCCATCCACGTGGAAATGAGCGGCGGGGGCTTTTTCCTTCACCAGTGCCCCGATTTCTTTGAGCGGCTGGATGGCCCCGGTTTCGTTGTTCACCTGCATGCAGCAGACCAGCGCCACCCGGTCGGAAAGCAGCCCTTTCAGCGCTTCCAGGTCCACCATGCCCTGGTGGTCATAGGGCATTTCCACCGGCTCCAGCCCGCAAATCTGGCAGGCCTCCTTCACGGCGGGATGCTCCCCGGCGCTGAACAGCACCTGGCCGCTTCGGGCTTTCGCGGCTTTGCCGAAGATCACCAGGTTGTCCGCCTCCGTGCCGCCGGACAGGAACACAGCCTTGCTCCCCATGGGCGCGTGAACGGCTTTGAGAATCGCGTCCCGGCAGTCGCGCATTTTTTTCTGCGCTGCCAGCGCAGGCGCATATAAAGCGGAAGGGTTGTAAAACTCCTCCCGCATACATTTCGTCATCGCCTCCACCGCCTGGGCGCAAACCCGGGTGGTGGCGCTGTTGTCAAGGTAGATGGGCATACGTTTTCTCCAAAGCTGTTGTCATTCTTTGAAATTGATTGCCTCAAATACAATCATTTATTCTTTCCCAGCACTGTCATGACAGCGCCGCCCAGGAAAGCAAAGGCCGAGCCAATCCCACCGAGCACGACCCACAGGCCATGGTTCGTAAAAGGCGGTTTGTAGGAGACGATTTTTCCTGCCATGGCGCCGGTCTGCGCAAGGTTTGCCTGAATCTGGGCAATCACGATCCCAAGCAAGACAACGGCAATCACCATCAATGCGATCCCGATTTTTCTCATCGCAGTCATTTTATTTCTCTCCTTTCCTATTCCTGGAATTCTTTAATTATTCTGCCACACGCCCTGGGCCAGGGTCTTCTTGATCAGGCCGGTCATTTCCTCGCTGGGCTCGATGATGATGATGCGCTTCTGCCCGTCCTTCTGGAAGAAGAAGTACAGCAGCTCGGCTTCGCGGTTCAAAAACCAGTTGGTGCGCTTGATGCCCTGCATGTTGATATAGCGGTTGAAGGAACCGGAGGAAACCAGGCCGCAGGCTTCCACGTTCTTGATGTTCATGGTGCCCAGGTTCTTGCGCTTTTTGTTGTTGAACACCTGGGCAAAATCCATCTGCCCGTTGGTGAAGGTGTATTCATATTCCATCTTTACCCGGTCCCGGTAAATGAACATGCCGAACGCCGCCGCGCCAAGCACCAGCATCCGGGCCAGCACCAGGAAGAAATCCACGCTGAAGCCCGTCTGCTGCAGCACCGCGCCGATGGTGGCAAAGTCCAGCAGCGCCAGTGCGCCGAAGATCACCATGACCACATTCGCCAGGATGTAAACAGCCGTCTGCGCGCCCCGGTTCTGTTTCGTTACCACTTCTTCCAGAAAAGCGTCCATTTGATTAGCCCTCCTTTAATAATTTCCCCGCGTTACATTTCAGATAAAGATTAACGTGACCAGTGAACCCACGATCACGCCGCCGATCACTTCCAGGGGCGTATGGCCCACCAGCTCCTTGAGCTGCTTTTCCGTGATGGGCTTGCCCTCCACCAGCACCTGGGACAAAATCTGGTTGAGCACTTCGCCCTGCTTGCCCGTTTCCCGGCGCACCCCCATGGCGTCGTAAATCACCACGGCGGCCAGCGCGAACGCCAACGCGAATTGGGTGGAGGCCACTGTTTCCTTCACGGCGATGGACAGCATCAGCGAAAACACGAAGGCGCTGTGGGAAGACGGCATACCGCCCATACCGAAGCACCGCCGCCAGTCCAGCTTTTTATCCAGCCACAGGGAGATGAGCACCTTGATTCCCTGGGCCACGCACCAGGAAACCGCCGCGCATTTGAGCGGCACATTCGCCCACAAATCCGCAAAGAACTGAAGCATTTTTTCCCCTCGTTTCTATTGTACCCGATGCAGCGTGGAGAGCGCCAGCGAGCGCAAAAACGCCGCTTTTCCGCCAAAGGGAGCGAGGGCCTCCACGGCCTGCCCGATGTGTTTTTCCGCGTCCCGTTTTGCCTGATCGATTCCCACGCATGCGGGCCAGGTCAGTTTTCCTTCCGCCTGATCCTTGCCCAGGGTCTTGCCCATGAGCACCGGGTCGCCCTCCAAATCCAGCAGATCGTCCACGATCTGGAACGCCATGCCCAGATGGTAGCCATAGGCTCTGCCAGCCTCTACCAACGTTTCCTCTGCCCCGGCCAGAATGAGCCCAGCGGTCACCGGCGCGGTGAGCAGCGCGGCGGTCTTGCCCCTGTGGATTTCTTCCACCAGACGAATGTCCGGTTCCGCGCCTTCGTTGGTCACGTCCAGGGTTTGTCCCGCCAGCATCCCGCCGACGCCCGCCGCCCGGATGATTTCACCCAGGGCCGGGAAAGCGTTTGGATGCCCCGAGGCTGCCATCACTTCCACCGCGTGGGTCAGCAGCGCGTCCCCCGCCAGAATCGCCAGGGCTTCGCCGAACACCACATGATTGGTGGGTTTCCCCCGCCGCATCGTGTCGTTGTCCATGGCGGGCAGATCGTCGTGGATGAGGGAATAGGCGTGGATCATTTCCAGCGCCGCGGCAAAGGGCAGCGCCGCTTCCGCGTCTCCCCCGCCCAGCTCGCAGGCCGCTAACAGTAAGCAGCCCCGCAGGCGTTTGCCACCGTTCAGCAGACTGTAACGCATGGCGGATCGCAGCTTATCCGGCGCGCCGGTCATGGGCAGGTCATCCAGATACGCTTCCAGCCGCGTTTTGTACGCGTTCAGGGTTTCTTTTTCACTCATGGCGCGTCCTCCATGGGCTTCGTTTCGCCCCCGGACAGCTCCAGCATCCGCTTTTCAGCGGCGGAGAGTTCCTCCGTCAATTGCTTGCTCAGCTTCATGCCGGATTCATAGGCGGCCAGCGCCTCGCTGAGGGGCAGCGACCCGCCCTCCATTTTCCGCACCAGCCCTTCCAGCTCCATCAGCTTTTCCTCAAACGAGGCCTGCTTCTTCGCCAAAGGGATCCCCCTTTCGTTTGTCCACCACGCGGACGTTCAGCCGCCCGTCCTGCAAAAGCACGGTCATGTTTTCCGGTGCCTGCTCCACGCTGGTCACGGCTTGCTTGCCATCCAATAAAACGGCATATCCCCGGTTCAGGGCCTGCCTTGGCCCAAGCGCATTCAGCTGCTCGGACAGCTGATTCATCTTGTTTTTGAGCGCCGTGAACTGCCGCTCCATCAGCGCCTGCAAGCGGTGTCCCAGCAGGTCGGCCTTCGCCTGGGCGTCCCGCATCAGCGCCGCGGGATGCCGGGCAGCCAGCCGTTTTTCACACAAGGCCAGACGGGACTGACGGGCCAGCAGATCGTTTTTCGCGGCGCGGGTCATGGCCTCCCGCATTTTGCCGATGGTGGCAAGCAGCGCTTCCCGCTCCGGCACGCACACCTCCGCGGCCACGGAGGGGGTCGCCGCCCGCACATCAGCAGCCAGATCCGATAAAGTCACGTCCACCTCATGCCCCACGGCGGACACCACCGGCACCGGGCAAGCCGCAATAGCCCGCACGACGATTTCTTCATTGAACGCCCACAGGTCCTCCAGCGAACCGCCGCCGCGCCCCACGATCACCACGTCCACATGTGGCAGCGCGGAAATCTCCGCAATCCCAGCGGCAATGTCCTCCGCCGCGCCTTCGCCCTGCACCTGAGCGGGCCGCAGGATGATCTGCATGGCGGGAAAGCGCCGACGGGTGACGGTGGCAATATCGTGAATCACCGCGCCGCTGCGGCTGGTGACCACGCCGATAGCCCGGGGTAACAAGGGCAGGGGCCGCTTCTTCGCAACGTCGAACAGCCCTTCCTTCATCAGCTTGTTTTTCAGCGCTTCCAGCTTCAAATACAATTCGCCCACGCCGTCCCGGGTCATGGACTCGGCGTAGAACTGGTACTGCCCCCGCTCGGCATACAGGCCCACCGCGCCGGTGAGCACCACCTTCATGCCGTTCTCGGGCCGGAAGTCCAGGCGCATATTGTACTGCCGGAAGCACACGCACTGGATCATGCTAATTTCGTCCTTGAGGGTAAAATACCAGTGGCCGGAGGAATACTTTTTAAAATCGCTGATTTCCCCCCGGATGCTCAGGAACCGCAGGCTGGGGTCGCTGGCGATGGCGCGGCGCACATAATCGTTCAGCTCGGATACGGAAAGCGTCCAGGCCATATCAGCAGCCCTTCCGCTCGGCGGCCTCGATCACATTTTCCATCAGCATGCAGATGGTCATTTTCCCCACGCCGCCGGGCACAGGCGAAATGTACCCCGCCACCTTTTCCACGCTTTCAAAGTCCACGTCGCCCACCACTTTGCCGTCCACCCGGTTGATGCCCACGTCCACCACCGCCGCGCCGGGCTTCACCATGTCGGCGGTCACAAAGCGGGGCTTGCCCACGGCGGCGATCAGGATATCCGCCCGGCGGGTATGGGCCGCCAAGTCAGCTGTGCGGGAATGGCACATCGTGACGGTACAGTTTTCATTCAGCAGCAGCATGGCCACGGGCTTCCCCACGATGTTGCTGCGGCCGATCACCACGGCTTCCTTCCCGGCAAGCGGCACGTTCCATTCTTTCAGCATGGCGATGATACCCTTGGGGGTACAGGCGATCACGCCCTCCTGGCCGGTGAACAGCTTGCCCGCGTTCTCGATATGGAAGCCATCCACGTCCTTTTCCGGCGCGATCAGCTGCAGGGCTTTCGCTTCGTTTAAGTGCTTCGGCAAGGGAAGCTGCACCAGGATGCCGTCCACGGCGTCGTCCCGATTGAGCTTTTCGATCAGCGCTTCCAGCTCTTCCTGGCTGGTCTCCTCGGGCAGCAGGATCGTGTCGCCGCGGATGCCCAGGGCTTCGCAGGCTTTGCCCTTGTTGCGCACGTACACCTGGCTGGCGGGGTTTTCTCCCACCAGAATCACAGCCAGGCCCACGGCCCTGCCCTTGGCGTTCAGGGCGTCCACCCGATTTTTCAGCTCTCCCATCCGTTTTTCCGACAGCGCTTTTCCGTCCAGGATCACAGCCATGGTCAATCGACCTCCAAGAGAATATATTCAGTTAACCCCTCCGCCTCCTGCGGAGGCACCTCCCCTGATAGGGGAGGCAATATTAGGCTCCCCTATCAGGGGAGCTGCCCCTAAGGGCTGAGGGATTAGGCTCCCCTATCAGGGGAGCTGTCGGCAAAGCCGACTGAGGGGTTATTATGTATTTCTATTTCCTTCTGACTTCCTATCAGCGCCACGCCCACCGCGTTGTCCCCGGAAAACTCCGGGCAGCCAAAGAAAAAGCTCAGCCCGGTGCGGCGCTTTTCGTTCCGCTCCAGCAGCATCCGCCGAAGCAGTTGCGACGACGCCACGCCCCCGGCCACCAATAAATCCTTGACGTTCACGCTTTCCGCCGCCGCGGTCAGCAGCCGGTGCACCGTGCGGCACAGCACGCTGTACACCTCAGCGGCCACGTTTTCCTTCGGTTCCCCAGTGGCGATCATACGCATAAGCTGGGCTTCCGCGCCGGACAGGTGACAATTGAGTCCCTCCATGCTGACGGGCACGCGGTTTTTACTTTCCCCCTTTAAGGCCAGTTCTTCCAGATACGGCCCGCAGGGAAACGGCAGACCCAGCGCTACGCCCACCCGATCCACCAACTGTCCCGCATGCAGATCCACCGATGTTCCGATGTGCTGAATCTTGTCTCCGTCCATCAGCAGCACATCCGTGGTGCCGCCGGACAGATGCAGGGCGATGAACCGTTCAGCCTCCAGCCCCGTGCCGTACTTCGCAGCGGCGATGTGGCCCCGCTGGTGGGTGGTGGTATAAAACGGAACGTTCAGCGCGGCGGCAATCGCTTTCCCGTGTGATACTCCCACCTGGAACACGGGCATATAAGAATCCTCCCCATCCCGGGGAGAAGCCGACGCGCACACGCAGGAGATAGGTTCGGACGCCGTTTTAAGCAACGGCAGGAGCACATCGGAAATCTGCCTTACATGCGCAAAAACGGCCTCGCTTTGGCGAAGGCCGCGTTCCCCTGCCGCAACGGGCAGCAACCGCCGTTCCTGCCGGGGCTCCTGTCCCGGCACGCACAGCGCGGCGGAAGTGGTATAGCAGCTTGTATCCAGGCCCAGCGCCAGCATCAGGCGTTTTCTCCTGGCTGCTGCGCCCCCGCGTCCCGCTGAGCAAGCAGGGTGGACAAAACGCCGTTGACGAACTTGCCCGCCGTGGGCGAATCAAACTTCTGGGCCAGGGCCACGGCTTCGTTGATCACCACGGCGTCGGGCGTTTCCTGGGCATGGCAAAGCTCCCACGCCGCCACCCGCAGCACCGCCAGATCCACCCGGGCGATACGGTCCAGCGTCCAGCCCTTGAGGCACTTTTCGATGGCGGCGTCCAGCGTTTCGGCGTTTTGTTCCACGCCCGCCAGGATGCCGTCGATGTATTCCTGATCATTTTCCTCGGGGGCAAACTCAATCAGGCCGCGCAGCGTTTCTTCGCCGCCGTCGCCGCCCAGCATATTTTCAAATACCATCTGCACCGCGGCTGCCCGCGCTGATTTCCGAGCCATGGGTCTCTCTCTCCGATCTTAGGTGATATTGCAAGGTGGAAAGCACATTATTCCTGGGGTTCTTCGTAATGGTATTCCTCGGGAATCGGCGTTACTTCCATGTCCGGTTCCGCTCTGCGCGGCGCTCTGTTCGCGCCGTGGCGCGGTTCACGGGCGCTGACGGGCGGTTTGGCGGGGATCAGGCGATTCAGCGCCTCCCCAATCCATTCGCGCTTGTCCTCCACGCCGCCGATAAACATTCCCAGCAGCATCAGGCAGAAAATCAGCAGCGTTTTCCAGAATCCGATCCACAGAAACAGCAGCCCCAGCAGCATCGCCACCCCCGCGCAAAACACCGCGCATTCCGGCGTGCCGATCTGGAAAGCCTGATGCAGGAACGACCTGCTGTCCTTATTGTTCATCTTTCTGTTCCTCCGTCTGCGGCGCGGAAACCACCCGGCTTTCATTCGGCGCGGTTTCCTTTTTCACCTCGTCTCCTTCATCCATGGGCGGGGCAGGCACGATGGCAGGCTGTTCCGCCTGGCAGAAAAGCCGCTGGTGAATGGGTGCTTTTTCGGGCTCGTTTTCTTCTTCTTCCTCAATTTCGGCTACCAGGAGCGGCTCATCCTCCGTGTTTTCCACGATCACGCGCACCTCGCGCACCTCGATGCCGGAGGAAGCGACCAGGTATTGCTTGATCTGCTTTTGCAGGGAAGCCACGGCCAGCGGGATAGAAATGTTGTTTGCAAGAGAGATAAACAATTCAACCACCACGCCCTCCCGGGTGTTCGTGATGATCATGGAAATCAGCTGGATTTCCTCATGCAGATCGACGCACTTTTCCACCAGGTTTTGGATGGCCTTGACCGCGATGCGCAGTTCGCCCGTATCCGTGCGCTGCACCACATACTCCCGACGCTGCATGGCGCCGCGGCGGGTCAGAAAAATCAGGTAGCCGCCAAAGAGCGCGCTTGCCGCGCCAAAAACGATGCCCAGCGTCCGATGCGCCGCGGACATATCTTCATCACCACGCAGGCAGCCAATAAACACCGCCGTGCCGACCAGCAAAACCGCCGCCGCGCCAGCCAGCAGAATCACTTTGTCCCAGAATCGAAGCCTCATAGGGACTCTCCCTTCTTTGCCCAAAATCTACGGGAGCGTCAAAAGGAGAAACGCCCCGGAGCCGGTTTTCCGTCCGGCGGTCAGGAACGCAGCCGCGCCTTCGGCGGACGCTTGGGCTTCCTGTTTTCTTCCGCAGCGGATTCCTCCGCGCCGTCCACCGCCGCTTCCTCTTCCAGCACGTTGGCGTCAAATTCGCTTTCCTCGGAAATGGCTTCGTCGCGGACGGTTTCATCGTCGCTGTCGGCGGGCTTTTCCTCGGGCTTGGCGGGCTCGGTCTGCTCAGGCTTTTTGGAGGCTTCCAGCAGGTTTTCCGTCGCCTTCTTTTCCATTTCAAAGCTGACGCCCTGCACGTGCACATCCACCTTCACCACATGCAGCCCGGTCAATCCTTCCATGGCCTTGCGCACGTTCTCCTGCACCTCGGCGGCCACCTTCTGGATGGGCTTGCCGTATTCCACGATGATAAACAGATCGACGGCGGCCTCCTGGCTGCCCACTTCGACCTTGACGCCTTTGGTAATATTCTTATTGCGGCTCCAGATATCGCCGATGCCGCCCGTTACGCTCATACCCGCGACGCCGTCCACCTCATTGGCGGCGACGCCCGCGATGGTGGCGATCACTTCGTTGGCATAGGTAATGGTGCCGCCGTTCGCCAGATCCACGTCCACCTTGACGGGGAGGTTTTCTTTTTTGGGTTGTTTCTGCGCCATGCGAAAAACACCTCCTTACATGGATACCTTAGTATAGCAGATTTTCGGGCGTTTGGCAATACAAGCGAATGAAAAGCCAGTAAACAGTCTTTTCATTCGATGCGATGGACACGCCGCCGCCTGCGGATTGTTGATAAACGAGCCAGCGGGCTCTTTCATACTTTCCCGGGATTCTGTGCAGGTCCGCCCTCCGACTCCTTTTACAGCTTTCTCGGAAAGGGGTCTGGGGGAAACCACTCTTTGGCTACCAAAGAGCGGTTTCCCCCAGGAACTTTTTTCGTTCTTACGGCGTGATGCGATTGGGGCCGCGGAACAGGAACATGACTTCCTTGATGCTGATGCCCAGCAGCAGCATGGTCAGGCGATCAACGCCCAGGCCGAAGCCGCCGTGAGGCGGGCAGCCGTAGCGGAAAAAGTCCATGTAGAACTTCACGTCCTCGCCCAGGCCCTTTTCGTCGGCCTGCTTGCGGAGCTGTTCATAGCGGTGTTCACGCTGAGCGCCGGTGGTGATTTCGGTGCCGCGCCAGATCAGGTCGTAGCCCAGGGGCATGCCGTGCTCGTCGCGCATATGGTAGAAGGCGCGCTTTTCGGGGCCGTAGTCCGTCACAAACAGGAATTCATGGCCGAATTTGTCCATGCTCAGCTTGGCGCACAGGCGCTCGGCGTCGGTGGTCAGGTCGTTCTTTTCGCTGTCGTCCACCTTGTAGCCGTAGCGTTCTTCCAGCTCCTTGTACACGTCGGCCAGCTTCATTTCGGGGAAGGGCAGGGTGGGCACGATGGTGTCCAGGCCGTAGAGCGCCTTGATCTGGTCGCCGTACTTTTCCTGTACGCGCTTGAGCGCGTATTGCAGCATCTCGGCTTCAAAGGCCATCACGTCCCGGAAGGAGGTGATGTAGCTCATTTCCACGTCAAAGCCGGTGAACTCGGTGGCGTGCTTATTGGTGAAGGACTTTTCGGCGCGGAATACGGGGCCGACCTCGAAAATGCGGTCAAAGCCCGCGGCCATGGCCATCTGCTTGTAGAACTGGGGGCTCTGGCTGAGGTAGGCTTTCCGGTCGAAGTATTTGAGCTCAAACACGTCGGAGCCGCTTTCGCTGGCCGCGCCGATCAGCTTGGGGGTGTGGATTTCCATGAAGTTCTGGTTCAGGCAGTATTCGCGCATGGCCCCCACCAGCTCGGTCTGGGCCTTGAAGATCAGGGTGTTTTTGTCGGACCGCAGGTCGATCCAGCGGTAGTCCATGCGGCTGTCGATGGCGGCGTCCTTGGTGAGGGGCAGCGGCTCGGCAATGGACAGGATCTCCATTTCCTCGGGCAGCATTTCCTTGCCGCCCATCTTCACGTATTCATTCTCCACCACGGGGCCCACGCAGGTGACGACGGATTCCACCGTCAATTGATCCACGATTGCCGCCAGGTCGGGGTGCTTTTCCTTTTCAATCGTTACTTGCAGCCGGCCGCTGTGATCCCGGATCACCAGGAAAGCCATGGTGCGCTTGTTCCGCAGGTTCTCCACGAAGCCCTGAATCTTGTTGTTTTCGCCGCAGACGACGTTGGCGATAAGGGTACGTTCCATGTTGATGCAACTCCTTTTTGTATAGTAATTGGATTTGTTGTCAGTTGTTCAGCCAGTCCAGGCTGTCAGTATAAGTATAATTCAATTTGTTTTTTTTACAGTATTGCTCGGCATAGCTGTCCCGCGTAACCATCAGAGTCAACTTAGCACACCGCTCAAACGCATTATTCCCGATGCTCGTCACACTGTCCGGAATGATTATACTTGTCAGGCTGTAGCAGTCAGAAAATGCCCAATGTCCGATGTTCGTCACGCTGTTCGGGATCGTTATATCCGTCAAGCCGAAGCAACGGGAAAACGCATCATCCCCGATGTTCGTCACGCTGTCCGGGATCGTCACACTCGTCAGGCTAGAGCAATCGGAAAACGCATCATCACCGATACTCATCACGCTGTCCGGGATTGTCACGCCCGTCAGACTGGAGCAATAGGAAAACGCATAATCCCCGATGCTCGTCACGCTGTTAGGGATCGTCACGCTCGTCAGGCTGGAGCAAAAGGAAAACGCACCATTCCTGATGCTTGTCACGCTATCCGGGATCGTCACGTTCGTCAAGCTGTTGCACCCGATAAACGCATAATCCCCGATAATCGTAACACTGTCCGGGATCGCCACGTTAATCAGGTTGGAACAAGAATAAAACGCATGATCTCCAATACTTTGAATACCTTGTGGAATCATATAGGACGTATCGGCTTTAGAGTTTAGATAACATACAAGCCGCTTTTCAGGTTTATAAAACAAAACGCCGCTAATCACTGCCAGAACCGGATGATCGGGGGAAACGCGAATGCTGGTTAGTTTATCGCATTGAGCAAAAGGATTTGCTCCGATATTCATCACATTGTCCGGGATTGTCACACTTATCAGGCTGTCACAACTTGAAAACGCGTGATTCCCGATACTCGTCACTTTTTTCCCATCGATGGTATCCGGGATAAACAATAGCTCATCTTTGCCAGAATAATTAGTGATTTCCGCTGTGCCATCAGGAAGAAGGGTATATTCATAATCTCCGCTGGTGAAAGTTTCCGTTTCTTCGGCGACGGCAAAGTAGAAAAGCAAGGAAAAAAGGAGCGCAAGCGCACAAAGCAGAACAGCGCGTTTCATGGTGGGCTTCCTCCTTTTTCGGGTTGTTGAGCAATGCGTTCTTATAACATCGGTGTAAACCAAGAAACAGGATAATCGACCAACTACCGCTGTCATTCTGAACAGGCGGGCAAGCGGAGCGCCCGCCGTCGTGAAGAATCTCCTTGCTGGGGAATGCGCTACTTGGCAGAACCCGTTGCAAGGAGATCCTTCGCGTCCGGATGCGCTCAGGATGACATTGGGGGTATGCTTTAAAATAGCTTGGTCGTACTCTTGTGCTTTTTTGATACTTTAAGCAAGAATACCTTTGATCTCCTCCGCCGCGGTTTCCAGCGGCAGTTCCTTTTCTTCCTTGGTCTGCATATCGCGCAGCTTCACGGTGCCGCGCTCGTATTCCTCGCCGCCGACCAGGACGACGTACTTCGCCCCGATCTTATCGGCGAACTTGAACTGGGCTTTCAGGCTGCGGCCCGCCAGGTCGCTGTCGGCCTTGACGCCCAGATCGCGGAGGGACTGGGCGAAGGTGAAGGCGGGAATCTTCATCTCCGCGCCGAGATTCGCCACATACACGTCGGTGGTGGAGGGCATATTGGGCAGCAGGTTTTGATTCTTCAATTCCATCAGGATGCGTTCCGCGCCGATACCGAAGCCCGCGGCGGGGGTGGCGGGGCCGCCCAGCTGCTCCACCAATCCGTCGTACCGGCCGCCGCCGCAGAGCGCCAAGCCCTCGCGGCCCGCCTGCATGATGATCTCGAACACGGTCTTGGTGTAGTAGTCCAGGCCGCGCACGATGTGGGGGTCGATTTCAAAGGGAATCTTCCGGGCGTTCAGCAGCGCCTGGAGCTGTTCAAAGTGCTCCCTGCACTCGTCGCACAGGCAGTCTAAAATCACCGGCGCTTCCTTCACGATGGCCTTGCACTTTTCTTCCTTGCAGTCCAGGATGCGCAGGGGGTTCTTTTCAAACCGGGCCTGGCAGGTTTCGCACATATCGTGGATGCGTTCGCCCAGGTATTCCTTTAATTTCTGGTGGTACTTGGGGCGGCAGTTGGGGCAGCCGATGGAATTGATGTGCACGCACAGATTTTTGAGGCCCAGCCCCGTCAGGAACCCGAACAGGGTGGAAATCAGTTCCGCTTCCACCGTGGGCTCCTTGCCGCCGAAGCATTCCATGCCGAACTGGTGATGCTCCCGCAGGCGGCCGCTCTGGGGATTCTCATAGCGGAAAATGGGCGCGTTCAGATAATACACCTTGCAGGGCAGGGTTTCGGCGAACAGGTGGTTTTCGATAAAGGAGCGCACGGCCCCGGCGGTGCCTTCGGGCTTCAAGGTGATGGAGCGGTCGCCCTTGTCCTTGAAGGTATACATTTCCTTCTGCACGATGTCCGTGGTATCCCCCACGCCGCGCAGGAAAAGCTCGGTGTGCTCAAAAACCGGCGTGCGGATTTCCCGGTAGCCGGCCTTCGCCGCCGCTTCCCGTTCCTTCTGTTCGATCCACTGCCACAGGTAGGCGTCCTGGGGGAGCATATCCCTGGTGCCCTTGGGCGCTTGCGTCAACATACAATCCCTCCTCAAAAAAAGCACGCCCATGCCATGCGCATGGGCGGAATCTGTCCCATCAATGCCCGGACAGGCGTTATCATTATAAAAGGAAAAGACTGTTCTGTCAATAAAAAACAGGTTTTTTCGGCGTTTTCGGCGTTTAACCCGAAACGGTCTCCAGCCGGGCGATGTGGCCCGTCATGGCCTCGCAGAACGCGGGCAGGAGGGCGGGGCGTTCCTCGGGCGGATAGCCCAGAAAATCCTTGCAGTCCGTCACCGCGGCCTTCACCGCCAGCTGCAAATCCTCCAGCTGCATCATCAATAAATCCCGCTGCACCTTCAGCCTGTCGCTCTCCGACTGATCGTTCCGGGACGCCCGGCGAAGCAGGCCGTGCATGCCGTTCAGGATGGACAGCGCGTCCGGGTCGTTCGTCTCCGGCGCGGGGGCCGGGGCGATTTCCTGAATCGTGACCGTCATATCCGGACAGGGCTGGCCTGCGTCCCTGAGTTCCTGACAAATCTGCTCGATCAGGTCGGGCCGCTTGCGAAGCAGGGCGCGGTATTTATTCTGATACCGCAGCATCAGCGTCTTATCCCCGTGGGACAAATCCATCACCGACGCGCGCACCGACTGGCCCTGGCCCTTCGCCGCCAGCACGTGGCGCAGAAGATCGTGGATTTCTTCGTCGGTGAAGGTTTCAAAGGGCGCGGCGCGCTTGCATTCCTCGCCCTCCTGGTCCCGCAACTGCATATAATAATAATTCCGCACGCTGTTGGGCTTGCGGCCCAGGGTCTCCCCCATCCGCTCAAACACCGTGCGCAGCGGCGCGCCCGTCTGCGCCGCCTGCTTTACCTCGTTCCGCAGTAAATCCGCTTCCTCCCGCGTCCAGCCGTTATGGGTCATATGCATGGTCTGTTCCATGAAAAAACCTCCGCGTTGTTATTTCCTTCCATAGTATGCGCGGAGGAGTACATAAATATGCGTAGGATCAAAAGTCTTATTTCCAGCCAGAGCCGAGAGCCGCAATGGTTTTGTCCGCGTCGTGGGATACGGATAACACCAGATACGCGCCGTTTTCCAGCACCCGGGCGTTTTCCAGCTTCACCACCTGGTCAGGCTGATAATCCCGGTACACGGCGATCTGCTCCTTCCGGTAATCCTCCAGCGCTTTCTTCGCCTCCGCCTGGTTCGCCCCGGCTTTCACCTTCAGCACGCAGATCATTTCCGGCGTCGCCCGGGTGTTGTCCATCCGCAGGCACCAGTCCTCCAGACTGTCCGCCTCCACCATCAAATGCTTTTCCAGATACTTGGCATTGGCGTCGGCCAGTTCCTGAAACCCAGCGGAAGCGGCGATCATGTCCGCCCATTCCGCGCAGGACTTGGGGGCTGTTTCCTCGGCCTTCTTTTCCGCCGCGCAGCCACACAAAAGGCAGGTTAGCAGCAAGCCCAGCCAAATCAGTTGAAATCTTTTCACCATTTTATCCTTCTTTCGCTTCTCATTCCACATCCACAGTGTGGGTGCGCACCAGCTCTTCAATCAGCTTGGACCCTTCCAGCTTCAAATGGAACCCGTCCGGCGCGGCGAGTTCTTCTTTCAGGTAGCCTTCCTCGTCCGCCAGCAGCGTGAAGGCGTCCAGGAAATACAGCTTCTTTTCCTCCGCCAGCGCCAGCAGCCCTTCCCGAAATTTCCAGTAGCGCTGAACGTCCAGCCGATCCTTTTTGATCCGCGCCCGGTTGGGAGACGTGGGGCACAGCACGTAGAAAACCGTGTCCGGGTACTCCTGAATCATCCGTTCCATCATCACCCGGTAATCGTCCAGGGTGCTTTTGTAGGTCTTGTGATCCAGGGCATTGCTGCCCAGCAGGATATAGATTTTCCTGTGGGGATACTGGTTGATCATGTCGTAAGCCGTCACCCAGCGGTCTTCCTTTTTGAGGACAAACAGCTTCTTGTCCATGGAAATGGGGCTCATGCCGATGAGGGTGACGAAGTTTGCGGTAGGGAACAAGTCCAGCATTTCGATATTTTCCATGATGGAATCCCCCAGGAACACAGCGTCCTCAAAGTATTCGTCCCCGGCGGGCTCATGCTCCGGCGGGTAGGGCGGCGGCACCTGGGGATTGAACCAGGCGGTGCTTTCCTCCGCGCAGGCGGATACTGCCAGACACAAAAGCAATAGGCAAATTATAATCCGTCCAGCAAGGCCAGGTTGCGGCTGGAAGCCAGAGAGGACAGGCCGCTGACGCATAGGATCACCTCACAGTTGCAGTTGTTCACTTCCTCCACCACGTTGCCGGCGTAGTACCGCGGGTCGATTGCCACGATGCGGTGAAAGTGGCGGGCCAGCAGCGGCAGCAGGGAATTGGCGAAGGAGTCCTTGATCACAAAGAGCGTGCCGTCGTTTTGACTGTCGTTGATCAGTTCCATCAGGCCATGATTGCCGTAGAGCAGGGCGGCGTAGCGGTCGCGCTTTTGCAGCTGAGCTTCATCAACCAGGCCAGCCTTTTCCTCCCCGTCGGCGATCAGTCGGAGGCCGGACACGTCGGCAAAGCAGAAATCATCGGGGGCCTGCCAGGGCAAGGGACACCGGGCGTAGAAGCTGCCAAAGAAGGGAAGCTCCTCCGTCAGTTCATCCACGGGCATTGCGTTCAGGCCCAGGGCCTGGCACACGATCTGATACCCCACCTGCGCGCCGCCCATGTTCCAATGGTGGTCGGTGTGGTAATAGAGCTCCCCGCAGCCCCGCACATCACGCAGGGAGTTGATCAGCGGAAGCAGCGCGGTTTCCTCTCCCGCCGCGCGCAGCAGAGCGCTTTCATCGGCGACAGGCGCATGGGCAGGAACAGCCTCGGGATAGATCAGCGCGGCGGAGGGCACCGCCAGCAGGTACGCAGGCACTCCGGTCTGCTCGGACAGGGCTCGCAGCGCGGCGGCGTTCAGGCGCACGTTGCGCTCGCTGTAACCGTCGGTGCGGTCCAGCATCCTGCCATCCTGTCCCAGCAATACCCCGTCCACGAGCCGCCGTCCCGTGGCCGCTTCCATGGTCATATACAGGGAAACAAAAGTATCCCGCAGGGGGATCTGGTCGGCGGCAAAGGCTTCAAAGCGGTCGGCCCACCGACCGTTGGTCAGGGAAGACACGGAGATTTCCGGGGGCTGGGCCAGCACCCGGTTTTCCATTTCACTGAATTCCCGCCGGGGCAGCAGCCATTGAAAGGCCAGCAGCAACAGCAGCAGCGCCATGGAAACAACGAACAGAGGCGTTTTTTTCATCCCGTTCCGCCTCCTTAAAACCTGAAATAGAGGAAGGGGTTGTAGGAGCTTTTCGTCAGCGCGGCCAGGCTGAGCAAAAGCAGCGCCAGCATCACCGCGAAACGAAGATACGCTAACCGCTTCATGAGCTTTTTCGCGCCGTTCACCAAGGCGGGCACGCAGCAAAGCGCAGCGGCAACGAGCACCGGACCCATTTCCCGCAGCCAAAACAGCGCGTGGCCTTCCGAACGGACCGTGACCAAGCTTTGCAGCATGGGCAGGATATGCTCCGCCCCGTTGGCGCTGAACATCATCCAGCCGATGCCGACGCTTACATACATCACAAGCCGCCGCAGGGCCCCCGGCGCTTTCAGCCGTTCCAGAAGATACTTGTCCGCCACCAGCATCACGAAGTACCACAGGCCCCACAGGATAAATTCCCAGCTGGCCCCGTGCCAGAAGCCCGTCAGCGACCAGACCGCCAGCATGTTCAGGATGGTTCTGGCCGTGCCGCGCCGGTTGCCGCCCAGAGGGATATACACGTAATCCCGGAACCAGCCGCTCAGCGTGATATGCCAGCGCCGCCAGAAATCCGTGACGGAGGAAGCGGCGTAAGGATGGTTGAAATTGCGGGGAAAGAAAAAGCCCAGCATCCGCCCCATGCCCACCGCCATGACGGAATAACCCAGGAAGTCAAAGTAGATTTGCAGGCTGTAACACAGCATGTACAGCCAGGCGCAGAGGGTGTCTTGCTCCATGAGCTCGCGCATTTCCTCCGCGAAGGCGCCCAGGGGATTGGCCAGCAGCACCTTCGCCGCCAATCCGCCGATGAACAGCGCCATGCCCATTTCCAGGGCTTTTCCCTCCGGTCGGCGCTTTTCGTGGAGGGCTTGGGACAAATCGGAATACCGCACGATCGGCCCGGCGATGAGCTGGGGGAACATGAACAGGAACGTTCCGAAAGCGAACAGGTTCCGTTCACATTTCGTCTGCTTCCGGTATACGTCCACCAGATAGCCTGTGGCCTGGAAGGTAAAAAAGCTGATGCCCAGGGGCAGGGACTGTCCAATCGTCGCGCTTGTGCCAACCAGCGAAGCAAAGAAGCCCATATATTTAAACAGGAACAGACTGCCCATATTCGCCGCCACGCCCAGCGCCAATACCAGTTTTCTTATGCTTTGCTTTTCTGCTTTTTCCAGCAGCAATCCGCAGCCCCAGTCCACAATCAGCAGCCCGAAAAACAGCGGTACGAACCGGGCGTCGCCCCAGGCATAAAAAAACAGGCTGGCAAAAAACAGAAACGGATTTTGCAGCCGTTTGGGAAGAAACAGATGAATTAAAATAACAGGTGGTAAAAAGTAGAGCAGGAAAGAAAGGCTTGAAAACAGCATGCCTTTTCCTCCTCCCGTTTCGTCTGATTGTGTGAATTATACCGTGGTTTGCATGTCCTGTCAATCGGCGGATGGTTCGTCCGCAGGGCAAACGAACGAATAAACAAACCGACCAAAAGCCTTCCCCTCGCAGGGGAAGGTGGGCCGCGCGGAACAAAGAAGGAAAGAGAAATCAAGCGAATTCGCGCGGCTCGGATGAGGTGATTGCCGGGTTATCAAGAAACTGGCGCGAATGCCTGCATCACCTCATCAGTCAGGTGCGATTTGGCATGGTTTCTTTATCAAGCTTAATTCCGCGCCTGACAGCTTCCCCTCAAGGGGAAGCCTTTTTGGCAAACCTTTACTAACAGTCTGTTCATTCATACATTCGCCCTAGATTCGTCCAAACGGATGATCCTGGCCCCCATCAGCTCCGCTTCCTGGGCGTCATGGACAGACAAAATCGTGAGTGGGAACACGCCTTTGATGCGTCCCGCGATCCGCTCCCGCAGCGCTTCGTCCAGGCCCTTGAAGGGCTCATCCAGCAGCAGCACGTCGCCGCCGAAAGCCATGGCCCGGGCCAGGGCGACCCGGCGCTGCATGCCGCCGCTCATTTCCCGGGGCAGCTGGCTGCCGTCGGTGATCTCCATTTGGCTGAGCCAATGATTCGCCATGTTTGCATCGCTGACCAGTTCCACGTTCTTTTGAGCGCTGACCCATGGCAGCAGCCGGTCTTCCTGAAACAGGAAGGAAATCTTTTTGTTTTCCAGGCCGGAGATTTCCCCCGCATCGATGCTTTTCAGCCCCGCCAATACCCGCAGCAGCGTGGTTTTGCCGAAGCCCGAGGGGGCCATCAAAGCTACCGCGCCGGTATCGGGCAGGGTCAGGGAGAGATCGTCGAACACGGTTTTTTCCGGATATTTCGCGCTTACGTGGGAAAGTCGAATCATTTCTCCGCCCCCTTCCGCTTCCGGGCCAGGGCTTTCAGCCCCGCTTCCAGCGCCATGGACAGAAGAATCACTGTCAGCGTCCAGGCAAACAGGTCGGGATATTCCAAATAGTTTTTCGCGTCGCTCAGGTGCTTGCCTACGGAATCCGGCGTCAGGGCGATCACCTCCGCCGCGATGCCGCTTTTCCACGCGAAGCCCAGCCCCGTTATACACGCCGCCATGAACGCGGGCCGCACGGAGGGCACATACAGATACCAGATTTTCTTCCACCGGGAAAAACGGTACATCCGGGCCATTTCCCTGAGGTCGCCGTCCACCGCGCCAAGCGCTTCCTGGGTGGCCGTCCAGATGATGGGCAGCACCATCAGGAAGGAAATGAACACCGGCACATGAGCCCGTTTCAGCCACAGCCACACCAGCAGAATGAACGACGAAACCGGCGTGGCGCGGATGACCGTGCGCAGCGGGGCCAGCAGCGTTTCCACGCCCCTGATCCAATGGCATCCCGCCGCAAGCAGCACCCCGGCCATGACCGCGAAGCCATACCCTAGTGCTACCCGCAGCAACGTCATACCCACGCTTCGCCAGAACGTGTCCGTGCCGCACAGGCGCGCAAAAGCCAGGGCTGTTTCCTTTGGCCCCGGCAGCAGCTTGGGCAGGCCCACGAAGAACGCGATGGCCCACCACACGACAATCCAGAACGCGCCTACCAGCGCCCAGCGCAGAAAAGACTTCATTAGCTTCATAAATAAGGAATCATATCCGCCAGCCGCCCGAAGGTCAGCCCCGGCTTGATGGGCGATTCCGCCGCCATCTGGGCGGTGGTTTCACCGCTCATGACCAGGATGGACAGCATGCCGAAGTTCACGCCCGTGGCGATGTCGGTATACAGTCGATCCCCCACCATGGCCATTTCTTCTTTTTTCAGGCCGGTGACCCGCAGGGTTTCTTCCACGATACCGCTGTTTGGCTTGCCGATGATCACGTCCGGTTCCCGGCCCGTGCTGGCCTTCACATAAGCGATGGTGGCCCCGATGTCGGGGATAAAGCCCGTCTCCGTGGGGCAGTTGAAATCCGGGTGGGTGGCAATGTAGGGCAGCCCGGCCCGCACATGGTCGCAGAGCATCGTCATCTTTTTGTAGTCCAGTTCGGTGTCAAAGGCGATCAGCACGTAATCCGGATGCTCCTGGTCAATCTGAACGCCCAGGGCTTCCATTTCCTTCGTTTCAATCTGATTCGCCAGCAGAAACGCTTTCTTGCCCGGAAAGCGGCTGGTCACGTACCGGGCCGTGGCCTGGCCGCTGGTGAGAACGCTGCGGAATTCCTCCGGCACCCCCATGCGGGCCAGCTTTTCCTTGTAAAAGGACGCCGACTTGGAGGAATTGTTGGTCAGGAACAGGCATTGCCGACCAGTGTCATGCAGCGCCTGCAGAAAATCCAGGGAGCCTTCGATCAGCTGATTGCCCAGATAAAAGGTGCCGTCCATATCCAGCAGGAAGCAGCGGATGCCCGCCAGCCGTTCCCGAATGTCCATTTCAGTTTCCTCCCGTCAGCCCCACGTCAAAGCGGATGAGGCTTTGCTC
Source organism: uncultured Eubacteriales bacterium (assembly GCA_900320085.1). Lineage (GTDB taxonomy): Bacteria > Bacillota > Clostridia > Christensenellales > Aristaeellaceae > RUG563. The sequence continues at coordinate 24,967 of ONRC01000010.1, read as the reverse complement.
TTTGTGCGCCACACCCAGTAAAACAGTATCAGCATATACCCGAATGAATTGGTTTTCCTGTGCCTGCGGCATCAGTTCCCCCGGCAGCTTGCCGCCGTTGCGGGCCAGCTTCCAGAACCGTTCCGGCACGTCCAGCCTGGGCAGCGCTGTGAGCGGAAAGTCCATCGGCAGAAGCAGGCTTTCGATTGCTTTCCTCTCCCCCGCCGCCATCACTTCCTCGATGGTTACAGCATTTTCAATGGCAAACGCCCCATGCCTTGTGCGCAGCAGGAACCGCATGTGCGCGGGGGCGTCCAATGCCTGTCCAATATCGTGGCAAAGGGTGCGGATATAGGTGCCGCTGCCGCAGTCCACGTGCAGCATGTACCCGTCCGGGCTGGTCTGCTCCTCCAGCTCCAGGGCGCGGATGACCGTGGGCCGGGCTTTGGTTTCCACTGCGACCCCTTTCCGCGCCAGTTCGTAGAGCGGCACGCCGTCCCGCTTTAACGCGGAATAGGCCGGGGGACGCTGTAAAATATCGCCCCGGAATTTGGTAAGAACAGACAGGATTTCATCCCGGCCTGGAACGCGCTTCGCTGCCTCGATTACCGTTCCTTGGGCGTCCTGGGTGTCCGTCGCCCCGGCGAAAGCGATTTCGGCGATATAGCTTTTGCTCTTGTCGGGGAAATAATCCAGCAGCCTGGCCGCCCGGCCTACCATGATGGGCAGCACCCCAGCGGCCTCCGGGTCCAGCGTGCCCGCGTGGCCCACCTTTTCCCCGGTCAGGCGCTTCACCACCGCCACCGCCGCCCCGGAGGACATGCCCGGGGGCTTGAGCAAATTGATAAAACCGTTCATTCTCTTTCCCCAACCAGCTGTAATAAATCCCGCTCCAGCCTGCCGCACATCTCGTCCAGGCTGCCCGGATACCGCATTCCCGACGCCTGCTTGTGTCCGCCGCCGCCGTATTTACGGGCAATCGCAGCCACGTCCAGCCCCGGCAGTGACCGCAGGCTGGCCTTCACCTCGCCGCTCTCCCGCTCCTCCGCCAGGAATACCGCTTCCACGCCGACCACATTCAGCGCATAATTCACGATGGCGGTGTTATGCTCCGGCAGGGCATGGCACGCCCGATAGTCCTGGGCGGTGATGCGCATGGCGGCGCACTTCCCGTTTCCGAATACCTTCAGGGATTTGAGCGCGCAGCCCAACAGCCGGGCGCTGGGCTCCTCCCGCAGCAGATGCAGCTGCCGGGCGGCCTCATCCAGGTTCAGCCCCGCTTCCATTAACTCCGCCATGATGGCAAACGCTTCGGCGGTGGTGTTGGGCTGCACAAAGTTGCCGGTGTCCGTGCTGACGGCGCAGTACAGGCAAGCGGCGATTTCTCGGGTCAACGGCACGTTCAGTGCTTTCATCAACCGCCGCACCACGCAGCCCGCCGCCGCCGCTTTTTCATCCACCACGTTATACTGGGCGTATCCGGGATTGCCGCCGTGATGGTCAAGCTGCATGGTAACAGGCGCTTGAAGATACGCCTCGGCGCAGTCGCCCATGCGTTCCAGCGTGGCGGTATCCACGGCAAAGGCCAAATCAAACTGCTTATCCCGCAGCGCCTCCGCGTTTACGATCTCCTGCACGCAGGGCAAAAAGGCAAACTGCCTGGGCACGGGGTCGCCGCAGGCCATGGTGACCCGCTTGCCCAAGGAACGCAGCGTCAGCCCGGCCGCCAGCAGGGAGCCGATGGCGTCGCCGTCGGGGGAAATATGGCAGCAAAGTAAGATGCTGTTCGCGTTGTTCAGCGCGGACAGCATTTCATGCGGAAACTCATTCTGTTTTTCCATCTCCGTTTTCCTCTCCTTGAGATTCCGCTTCCTGGGGGATCACGTCCTTGAGTACCTGGGCGATGTGCGCGCCGTAGGCGATATTCCGGTCCCGCTCAAACAGCAGCTCCGGGGTATAGCGCAGATCGACCCGCAGGCCCAGTTCATGGCGGATGTACCCGGCGGCCTTTTTCAGCGCCTTGATCATGTCATCCGCTTTTTCGTCTTCCAATACGCTCACATACACCTTGGCCCACCGTAGATCCCGTGTCACGTCCGCGCGGGTGACGGCGTAGGTGCCGCTGATGCGCGGATCGTTCATCTCGCGGATGATGGCGTCAATGGCGTGGCGCACTTCTTCCGAAATCCGGTCAATGCGAAAACTGCTCAAATCTTTTTCCTTTCTTTCAGGACACTGTTGAATTTGTCAGATAGCCATTTCTTCATAGGCGTAACTGTCGCGGTAAACAGTTTCCGGCGCAATGTCGATTTCCCCATTGTTCCAGGTAATCACGCCATGAAACAGCACAGGATTGCAAAATATTTTTTCATCTTTCAATGGTTCAAAGGCGAAACCTTGCAGCTTTGTGGTATCGAAAAGCCGCTTTTCTCCTGTTGAAAAGGTGACCAGCAAGATGCCGCCGCGCAGGGGCTTTGCTTCCGTCACTTTGATGCCATCCTTCCATTCCCCTGCATAACATATATCATTCAGGATGTACATGTGTTTCACCTCAATTCATCGGCGGGATTTTTTCAAAATGCTCGCCTCTGACAGCCAGATTCCATGCTTTGTACGCTTCCTCTTCGTGAAACGCCAGCCACCCGGCAACTATTTTCAATTGCTTACGCGGCAGCGCTCCGGCCAAGAGCTCACCATCAATCGCAACAGCCGCTTCATATTCACCGTAATACACATGAACATGTGGTTTATTATGCTGTCCTATATCGTGAAACAGCAGATAAATCACCATTCCACCAAAGCGGCTTAATTCCGGCATGATGCTGCACGCTCCTTGTTAAGCGAAGTTACAGGTTTTCTTTGGAAAGGCGCGGAAAACCTTTCTTTTTCCGAAAAGAAAGGTTTTCCGCAAATTCTCCAGGCCTCAGCGTTCGATTTCTTCCATCACGAAGCACTCGATCACGTCGCCCTCTTTGACGTCGTTGTAGTTTTCCAGGCCGATGCCGCACTCGTAGCCGGAGGCGACTTCCTTCACGTCGTCCTTGAAGCGGCGGAGGGAGGAAAGCTTGCCTTCAAAGATGACCACGTTGTCGCGCAGCAGACGCACGGAGGCGTTGCGCTGGACTTTGCCGTCTGTTACGTAGGAGCCCGCGATGGTGCCCGCGCCGGTAATCTTGAAGGTGGAACGCACCTGAGCGTGGCCCAGCAGGTTCTCCTTGAACTCGGGAGCCAGCAGGCCCTTCATGGCCTTTTCCACGTCCTCGATGGCCTGATAGATGATGCGGTAGAGGCGAATGTCCACACCCTCGCGCTCGGCGGCGTCGCGGGCGGTGGAGTCGGGGCGGATGTTGAAACCGATGATGATGGCGTTGAAAGCGGAGGCCAGGTTCACGTCGTCCTGGGTCACTGCGCCCACGGCACTATGCAGCACGCGCACCTTCACTTCGTCGTTGCTCAGCTTCTCCAGCGCCTGCTTCACGGCTTCCACGCTGCCCTGCACGTCGGCCTTGATGATGATGTTCAGGTTCTGCACCTTGCCCTCGGCGATGCCCGCGAACAGGTTATCCAAGCTCACCTTGGTGGTGTTGGCCCGGGCGGCCTTCAGCTTGTCACGGCGCTCCTGGGCGACCTGACGGCTCAGGTGATCGTCGGCCACGGCGAACATTTCGTCGCCCGCCAGGGGCACTTCGTTGAAGCCGGAGATTTCCACAGGGGTGGAGGGCCCGGCCTTCTGCACGCGCTCGCCCCGGTCGTTGACCATGGCGCGGACACGGCCGGAGGCCATACCGGCGACGATGTTGTCGCCGACCTTGAGCGTACCGTTCTGGAGCAGCACGGTGGCCAGCGGGCCCCGGGCCTTGTCCAGCTTGGCTTCGATGATGACGCCCTTGGCCATGCGGTTGGGGTTGGCCTTGAGCTCCATGGTGTCGGCCTGCAGGAGGATCATTTCCAGCAGGTCGTCCACGCCGTCGCCGGTGATGGCGCTGACGGGCACCATGATGGTATCGCCGCCCCAGGATTCGGGCACCAGTTCGTACTTGGTCAGATCCTGCATGATGCGGTCAGGGTTGGCCGCGGGCTTATCCATCTTGTTGATCGCCACCACGATAGGCACGCCCGCCGCCTTGGCGTGGTTGATGGCCTCGATGGTCTGGGGCATCACGCCGTCGTCGGCGGCTACCACCAGCACGGCGATGTCGGTGGCCTGCGCGCCGCGCATACGCATGGCGGTGAAGGCTTCGTGGCCGGGGGTGTCCAGGAAGGTGATCTGGCGGCCGTCCAGCTTGACGGTGTACGCGCCGATGTGCTGGGTGATGCCGCCCGCTTCGGTGGCGGTGACGTGGGCCTTGCGAATGTAGTCCAGCAGGGAGGTCTTGCCGTGGTCCACGTGGCCCATGATGGTGATGACCGGGGGACGGGGCTGGAGATCTTCCTCGGCGTCCTCCACGTCGGCTTCGGACAGGGCGTCCTCGGCGGTCTTATCCAGCTTCATTTCCAGCTCTACCCCGAATTCGGAGCAGACCAGGGAGGCGGTGTCGAAGTCCAGTTCGGAGTTGATGTTGGACATGATGCCCAGCATCAGCAGCTTCTTTAAGATTTCGCCGGCGGGCTTGCCGATGCGCTCGGTCAGGTCCTTGACGGTGATCGTTTCGGCGGTCATGAACGCCTTTTCGATCTTGATGGGGGCCATCATCTGCTGAGCGGAAGGCTGCTTCTTGGTAGTGCGCTTCTTGCCGCCGCGCATGGTGTCGTCATCGTATCCGCTGTTATAGGTTTCCTTCTGCAGCTGCTTGCGGTTCTTGGCCACATGCTCGGGATCGTGCTGCCGGAGATACTGCTTCTTATTGGGGTCGTAATTGCTGACGCGCTCTTTTTCCACCACAGGAGTCAGTTCGGGCCCACGGCTGCGGCCGCCGCCCATGGGACGGTTGCCGCCCTGGGGGCGCGCGCCGCCCGCCTGACCCTGACCGGCGGGACGGCCATAAGCGCCGCCGCCCTGGGCTGCGTTGGCAGGACGCCCAAACTGGCCGGGCTGACCGTTGGCAGGACGCCCATACTGGCCGGGCTGGCCATTGGCGGGACGACCGAACTGGCCGGGCTGACCGTTGGCGGGACGCCCGTACTGACCGGGCTGGCCATTCGCGGGCCGCCCGTACTGGCCGGGCTGGCCATTCGCGGGCCGCCCATACTGGCCCGGCTGACCATTGGCGGGACGGCCATAAGGCCCCTGGGGACGCGCGCCGCCCTGAGGAGCGTTCCCCACGGGACGGGCTGCGGGGCGGGCTTGCTGCTGACCTGCCGCAGTCGCAGGCCTTGCGGGAGCGGCGGCAGGACGGGCCGCGGGCACGGCAGACGCGGGTTTGGCCGCCGGTTTTTCCGCGGGCTTAGCGGCAGGCTTTTCCTCCGCTTTTTCCGCCGCCTTCTCCACGGGCTTTTCCACAGGCTTGGCAGCAGGCGCGGGCTTGGCTTCCTCCGTTTCCTTCTTGGGAGGAACCTCAGCCTCCGGCGCGGGCTTTTCAGCTTGCGGTTTAGCAGGCTTTGGAGCATCCGCTTCGACAGCCTTAGCCTTTTCAGTCGGTTTCTCGGCTTCCGCCGGTTTCTCGACGGACTTCTCCACGGGCTTTTCGACCGCTTTTTCCGCTTCTTTCTTTTCTTCCTTTTCAGCAACAGGCACGGCGGGGGCTGCGGGGGCCTCGTCCTCATCGGGCATGGTCCAGGCCTTGGCATGCTGCTTGGCAAGCTCCGCCTGTTCCTCCTGGCGCTTCCGGGCTTTTTCCTCTTCCTCTTCGCGCTGGAACTTCTGCTCCTGCTTGCGCAAAGCCTGCATCACGGTATCCAGACTGCGCCGGATCCGCGCCGCGTCCTCCAGGATCACGCCCGCCTGCTGATTGATTTCCTTCGTGGCTTCAGCCAGTTTCACCTTGGTCATTCGATGCTTGCACCCCCGCACTTGGCTATATTCATAAGATTCAGGTGGTTGTTGAATTTGCTCGTTGTTTCTTTTTTCAGTTCTAAGTTCTTAGCTTTTAAGCCAATCAAAATGTGTGCGTCAATGTTCATCTTTTTACCTTGGAACTTAGAACTTGGTGCTTATAACTTGGAACTAAGAACTGAGCAGCTCCGCCATCCGCTCGGCCAACTTCCCTTTCCGCACGGCGGCGGCCATCCGGCCGTCTTTTCCGCAGGCCCGGGAGATTTCCCCCTCCGGCAGCGTATACGCCGGGACGGAACGGAACGCGCAGGCGTCCAGGAGCTTTTTCCTGGTCCCCTCCGACGCGCCTTCGTCCAGCAGCAAAAGCGCTGTCTTTCCAGAGCGGATTTCCTGCAAGGCGATATCAGCGCCCAGGGCGATCTGCCCGGCCCGGCAGGCCAGGCCCAGCAATCCCGAAACCGCGCTCATGCCTGGGCCTCCAGTTCGTTCAGCGCCTGCAATAAGGAGGCATGGGTTTCTTCCCCCAGCGGACATTCAAACGCCCGTTCCAGCTGTTTTTGCTTGATGGCGCGCTTCAGGCACTCCGCCGAACGGCACACATACGCGCCCCGGCCCGGCTTGCGCCCCGTCGTGTCAATGGACACGGTGCCCTCAGGCGACCGCACCACCCGCAGCAGCTCCTTCTTGGGCTTCATTTCCCGGCAGCCCACGCACATGCGCATGGGCACCTTCTTTTCCTTCATCGGACAAACCTCTTACATCGTTTCGTCGTCGGTGTGATAAGGCTGCTTGTCGTAATCCTCCACGTCGTCGGCGATGATGGAGCCGTTCCCTTCGGGCACGCTGACGGCTTCCTGCCCGCGCAGCTCGTTGTACTGGGTCTGGGACTTGATGTCGATTTTCCAGCCGGTCAGCTTGGCGGCGAGGCGGGCGTTCTGGCCTTCCTTGCCGATGGCCAGGGACAGCTGGTTGTCCGGCACCACGACGCGGCAGATTTTTTCCTCATCAGACTGCAGCACCTGCTCCACGAAGGCGGGGTTCAGGGCGTTGGCGACGAATTCCGCCGGGTCGGCGGACCACTTGATGATGTCGATCTTTTCGTTTTTGAGCTCGCTGACCACCTTGTCCACGCGGCTGCCGCGGGGGCCGACGCAGGCGCCCACGGGGTCGATCATGGCGTCGGTGGAGGCCACGGCCATCTTGGTGCGGCTGCCCGCTTCCCGGGCGATGGATTTGATCTGCACCACGCCGGTGGCGATTTCCGGCACTTCCATTTCAAACAGGCGCTTCACCAGGCCGGGATGGATGCGGCTGACCGCCACCTGAGGCGTGCGGGCAACGTCCTTGTTGGCCCGGTACACCTGCAGAACGTAGACCTTGATATGGTCGCCGGGACGGTATTCCTCGCCGGGCATGAATTCGCTGGCGTCCAGGAAGCCGTGGGTGCGGCCCAGTTCGACGTATACGCCCTTGGCGTCCACCCGCTCCACGATGCCGGTGAGGATCTCGTTTTCCTTCTCGATATACTCGTCGTAGATTTTGCCCTTTTCCACGTCCTGCAAACGCTGGCGGATGACCTGCTTGGCGGTCTGGGCGGCCACACGGCCAAAGTCCGCGGGCGTCACGTCCATTTCCACGATGTCGCCCAGCTCATAGTTGGGCCCCAGCCGCTTGGCGTCCTCCAGGGAAATCTGCTGATTTTCGTCCTCCACTTCCTCAGAAACCACCTTGCGGGCGAAAATCTGCACGTCGTGTTCCCGGCTCAGCACCACGGAAAGGTTCAGCGGCGCGTTGGCGCTGCGCTTTAAATAGCGGCGGTACGCGGCCTTGCAGCCCTCCTCCACCGCGCTGACGATCTGATCCACGCTGATGTCCTTGGCCTTGGCCAGCGCTTCGATCGCATCCATCATTTCAGATTTGCGTGCCATGTTTGATTACCAATCCTTCCTGTATAGTCATGGCTGAAAGCCTGTATTACGCTTCATCGTCCTCATCCAGCGCGCTCAGATCGGGCACCAGGCGCACCTGGGCCACCGCCTTGCGGGGCAGGTCGATTTCTTCGTCTCCGTTTTGAAGCAGCACATGTTCGTCATTCATTTCCCTGAGCAGCCCCTGGGCGCTTTTTCTGCCCTCCACGGGCTTATACATCTTGGCCTCCACCAGCAGACCGATGGATTTGTCGATGTCCCGCTGGGTTTTGAGGGGCCGGTCGATCCCGGGGGAGCAGACCTCCAGGAAGTCATAGTCGAAGGGCTCCAGCATGGGCTGCACCGCCCGGTGGAACTTTTCGCAATCGTCCAGGGTCACGCCGGTTTCGGTATCGATGTAAATGCGCAGGTAGCGGCCCGTGGGCTCCTTTTCCATCGCCGCGTCACACAGCTCGTAATTCAGCTTCTTCGCCAGGTTCTCGCAGATCGCCGTGATCTTCTGCATGTTGGCGTTCTTGGGAGGCATCTTCTCCCTCCTTTCAATCAGTTCCAAGTTTTAAGTTTCAAGTGAGAATGCTTTGAATCATTCCAAACTTAGAACTGGAAACTTAGAACTTAAAAATACAGAAAGAGCGGGATCACACCGCAATTTCAGAAAAACGCAGGGGCGCGAAATAAAGCGTCAACCCCACGGTTTTCCTGCTTGCAGCTCCCACTCTTCGTTAAACCCTTCTTTCTCAAAGGACGATCAGTTTATTGTTACGATCCGCCTGCCGACAGGCGAACCACAATGGGTAGTATACCATAGGAAAAACAGAAATACAAGCGTTTTCCAAAGAATTTCTGAAAGATTGAGCAAATTGAAAGGTTTTTTCAGGCTGTTTTGGACAAAATGGCTGTCAGCCTCTTATTTCTTTCTCCGCGTCTCTCAGGAATTCAGTCATATGCCTCACGATCTTCGGATACTCCGGGGAGATGGTACACACATGCGGCGCGTTTTCCAGCCAGCGCTGGCTTTTCAATTTGCTGGACACGCCGTTCAGGATGATCTCCGGGCTGTCCGGGGTCACGGTTTTATCGCCATGGGATTGGATGACCAGAACCGGGCAGCGAATCAGGCGCAGATCCCGCCTGGCCCGGCGCATGATGGCGCTCAGATGCCCCACGCTGGACATTGGATAGCTGTCATACCCAATGTCATACTCGGCGATCAGGGATGCCCGGCTGCCGTCCGCCCGCTTGTGCACCACGGGATGCACCAGCGCCGCCACAGGCGCCAGGGAACGGAATTTCGCCGTGGTTTTCATAGGAGCGGCGATGGTCACGCAGGCGTCCGCCTCCATCTGTTCCGCCAGCATCAGCGCCAGACACCCGCCCATGGACAGCCCGGCGACGGTGAAATACCGGTATTGCTTCCGCATCTCCGCAGCGGCCTCCCGGCTGGCCCGGAACCAATCCTGCCACGTCGCCTTTGCCATCGCTTCCGGATTTTCTCCATGGCCCGGCAGCAGGATGCCGCGCACGGCAAAGCCATTGTCCCGCAGTCCTTCCCCAATCAGCCGCATATGCGCCGGGGACCCGGTAAAGCCGTGAATCAGCAAAACGCCATGCTCCCCTGTCCCAAAGTCAAAAGCCTGCGCCTGGGGTACAGAAAAGTCCTGCATAGCTTGTTTCCTTTCCGAATCATTCAGAAAAGCCGTCCGGATTACTCCGGACGGCAGATGTGTTTTTTAATACAGATTCAGATGCTTACTCGGCGGGAGCTTCCACAGCCTGGCCTCCGCCCGTGAACATGGACATGAGGCTGCCCGCCAGCTGCTGCAGCATCGCGCCCTGCTCGGGCAGCACGGCGGAAATGTTGCCGATCACGCCGCCGATGCCGTTCATCAAATCACCCAGCAGCGCGCTGATCGTGTCGGAAGAAGTTTCTTCATTCATCAGGCCTTCCAGCGCCAGTTCGGTCTTTTCGCCGTCCGCAGTGGTCTTGGTGCGTTCACCGGTCATGCTGAAGGTGTTGGAGCACACCAGGATAGGCGTTTCGGCATCGTTGAGGTACAGCGCGCCGTCCAGGTTCATGCCGGTTTCCGTCATGGTGAAAGCCATGGCAAGTTCGCAGTCAAAGCCGGGCACAGACAGCGCGATGTTCACGGTCATTCCGTTTTCGACCTGCTCGGCGTAGAACTGAATGCTCACTTCCTGCGCGGGCATTTCGACGACCACGTTGACAGAATCTTCAGCCACGTACACATAGGTATTGGTATTGCCGGTCTGGTCTTCCTTGCCAACAGCATTCACGACAACATAGGTATCAGGAGCAACCTGGTTGCCTTCGTCGTCGGTGATGGTGTACACCTTGCCGGTCACGTCGGGCAGCTGTTCGGCGGGGACTTCTTCCACGCTGACCGTGGAGGGATCAAAGGAAGCGCCGGGGATCGAGGAAGCGATGGACTGGATCGCGGCCAGGATGGTTTCATCGGCCATCACCTTGGTCATGTACTGCTGCATCGCGTCCACCATACCCTTCACGTCCACGGTCAGAGACATTTCGGTATTGAACACAACGCCCTCGATCAGGTCGGCATACTCGCCCTTCACGGGTTCACCGAATGTGACAAGACCAACGACCGTGTTGGCCATTTCCATCGCATAGCCGCTCAGCTTTTCGGCAGCCTGCTGAAGCAGTTCCATATCCAGCTTGCCAGCGTCTCCCTGCAGCTGCTCCTTCAGCTGCTCAACCAGCTTCTGGATGGTTTCCGCCTGGATGGTCAGTTTGTAGCTGGGCACCAGGTTGGTGGCCAGGGCAAGGCCGGTTTCGCTCGCTTCGCCCACGACGGACAGGATATCCTGGCCTTTCATCTGCACGTCATACTGCAGGCCCATATCGGCGAAGATGAGCGTTTCCTTCAGGCCGTTGAGCATGGGCAGGAACGTCTGCACCATGCCGACGGTTTCCTCGGGCATGCCGAGGGCGGGCAGCAGCGCCATCACCTGTTCTTCGTCAATCGTGACTTCAGAAGTGAGGGTGAAGCTGGGCACGTTGATGGAGATGCCGGTTTCTTCGCCCAGCGCGGGGACGCAGGAGAAGACCATCAGCATTGCCATCAGGACAGCAATGAGTTTTTTCATGATGAATACCCCTTTCTTTATAAATGCGAAGTATCTTTGCTTTCCGTCTCAGCCGCCGCTCATCTCAAGATCGGCATGCGCGTGGATAATTCGCTTTTTCCATGAATGATTATACCACAGGCCGGTATCTTTGGCAATACGCTTCGCGGCCGATTCTGCGGTATTGAAGCGCTGAATCGGACAAATCAGCCGTTATGGCTGCGTGTCTGCCAATCCGCCCAGGAGCGCGCCCGCAAAAAACTGCGCGAAGCCGGCCGTCCAGCTTTCCAGAAGCGCCGCCCGTTCCGCCCCGGTCATCCGGTCGATCCGCACCGCGTTTTCCGCTTCGGATACCACCGTATACGCAAACGGCGCGACGGTGCGGCTGGTCAGCTGCGCAGTGATTGCCGCGCCGCTGTTCATATCCATCCAGGAAAGATTGCCGTCCAGGTGGGTGGGCGACTGCTTGGAGCTGCCGGAGGACAGGTTCGCCGTCAGAGAAAACACCTGCATGGGGACATCCGATTCCCCCCGGGGAACGATCATCAGGCTGGCCCGGACGGTCTGGGTGGCTTTATCGTCCGCGATGGAGTAAGCCTCCTCTCCCCGGTCCAGGGTGAGGCTGTAATCAAAGCTCACCGGCTTAAGCTCCGGCGTGCCGCCAACCACTACAAAGGAGGCGCTGTCTGCCTTGACCGGCAAAAGCAGGGCCACGGAGCCGGTATAATTGTCAGCGCCGCTCTGCCCGCAGGAAACGTCGAATTCGGCCCCATCCTTCATGGCCCCGGTCGCGCGCCATTCCTGGCCGGCCTGGGAGGGGGTCACGGAAAAAGCGAGACGGGTAAACAGCGCGTCCTTGGCAAAGGGGAAGGAAATGCTGTCCAGCAGCGCCGTACCGGAAGAATCGTGCCGCCGGGCGATTTCCACGCTGCCCTCCATCTGCATCTGCTCCAGCACGGCAGTCAGCGCTGGCAGGGAGGCGGGCTGCAAATACGCCGCGGCCTCCTGGGGGGTGGCCACTTCGCGCAGCAGGCTCAGGGTTTCCTGATCCTGATACAGCTCCGTGAGCAGGGCCTTGATTTCTTCCTTCACTTCTCTGGCCGGGATTTTGCAGGCCAGTTCGGAATAAGGGACAAGGCCCTCCGTCCCGGAGGACACCGTTGCGAAGGAGTTCATCCATTCCGCCGCCCGGGTTTCATACTGTTCCAGGAACGGCTTCGCCCGCTCCTTCCAGCTTTCCGGGGCATTGAGGATATTCAGCAGCAGCTGTCCTATCGGCGGCCAGGCCTCGCCCTCCTGGGCGGCGGGCGTGAACAGATGCGTCCAGCTCCATTCCCGCGCGGCGCTATATACGGTGTCGGAATCGAGCAGATCGCCGGATATGCCCGTCAGCTGATCGTCGTACAGGAAAGACAGCTTGCGGCTTTGCTGGCCTTCGACGGCGAAGGTCAAGCCCACCTCGCCCTCGTCCTTATTCCGCTGGGTGCTGTGCTCCAGCGTGATCGTCAGTTGCGGCAGCAGGGCTTTCAGCAGCGTCCACGTTTCCTCGGGCAGCGCGGTCGTTTCTTCCCCGATCACGGTAAAGGCGACCGTACCCCGGTAAGCCGATTCCTTGAACGCCTGCTGATAAAACTTGTTCATCAGCGTATCGTCTTCCGCCAGCGCCACCGCCGCGCTCAGCGCCAGCAGCAGCGCCAGAACGAACGCAATTCCCCGTTTCATACGCATCATACGCAATGTCCTCCTATTGTTTAACCATCCGCTTCATCATATCCGGCATCATCGTCCCAGGGTTCTTCCTCCGGCTCCTCTTCAGGCTCTGTCAGCGCTTCCACGGCGGCTTCCAGCGCGGGGGCGAGCGGGCTGTTGAACCAGGCGTCGGTACGGACCGTGTTCAAAATGCCCGTCCGCTCCTTTTCACTCAGCTGGCTGAGCAAATCCACCATCGCGGCGGTCAGCGGTTCCGCTTCATCCTGCGCCATCAGGATAGCCCGCTCCGTGTCGGCATCGCGCAAATCCTTCGCGCTGGCCGCAGCGGGAGGCGCGGCTTTCTGATAGGGCTCCGCCTTCACATCAATGGCAGCTTTGACCGTCGTTTTGCTGCCTTCCTTTTTCTGCGCCGCCACCGTGCCGCTGAGACCCTCGTCGTCAAAGGTCAGGGCAGGCGTCAGTGTCCAGGTGCTCTTGACCCTGTTTTCTGTACGGGTAACGGTCGCCTTGCCCGTCCATTTTTCTTCGTCCTGCCCCAGGGTGTTTTTCAGGTTCGCGTTGATCGAGCCGGACACCGTTTTCCCCTCGAACGTGCGGGTATAGGTGCTTTCGATGGTCAGGGTATTAGCATTTTTCTTGCCGGTCATCTGGACGGCGCAGGTGACCTTGAGATTGTTTTTGCCCTTCACCGCAGGCGCGGAAAAGGAAAGATAACCGCCCTTATCCGGCGTGAAGCCATAGAACAGCGTCACCTTGCGCTTATCGTCGCCCAGCGCCGCGTTGCCGGTAAACTGCAGGCCCATGTCCTCCCCGGCCTTATCCAGGAAACGCTTGAACCTGCATTCGCCGGAAAATTCAATGTTATCCAGCACTTCTTCCGCCTTGGCGCACAGGCCGGGCTGACCGGCCAGCGCCTCCTCCATCGCGGGCCGCAGCGTGTCCAGCACACGGGGCCAGAACTCGTTCATCTCATCCCCGGAGAAAATATAGGTTTCATTGGAGGCCGCCTTGGAGGCGTTTTTAATAGACGTACCTTCCTTTGATTTTTTAGGCGTTACGTGGGACGCCAGCTTGTCATACAGCTGCGGCGCGAGCTTTACATACGCGCCGGGGAAGCCGGAGGGATCGAGCCATTCAAAGTCCCTGCCGCACAGCAGCGTCAGTGCGTCCGCAGCGTCCGCAGCGGTCAGATAGCTGCCGCCGTCGGGCGAAAAGGTGGTCAGCGCATAGTCATCCTTGCGCTGCACGTCCGCCCGGAGCACGCATTCCCCCAGGAGACTGAAGTCCGCGCTGGCGTTTTGCCCTACGGTCACCGTCAGCGCAGCACCGTCCAGCCATTCATTGACTGTTTCCAGCGCGGCCTTGGACAGCGGCGACAGCGCCTCCGCCTTCATCCGTATTGTCAGGGTCAGGCCGTTCCCGGCATTCATCTGCGTATAGCGCGGGGAAAACTCCGCCAGCGCGGGCCCGCACGAAAGCAGCATCACGAAAACAAATACCCAGGCAAAAAACCGTTTCCAGCTCCCGCCCATGATCGTCACATCCTTTCGGCTCCCATCCATCCTAACGAAGAACACGGTTCGATTCTTGCGCGCATACATGGAAACTTTCTTTTCCTCATTATACAGCATTTTTTTGCAATTGAAAAGGGTTTATCGGGCTTCGGAAGGGAAAAAGCTGTTCCGCATCCTCCTAAACCATTCATCTTCTAAAATACTAAGAGTGTCTTTCTCAAGGGTGACTATTATACCAGCAAAAAGGAACGCTGAGGTTTCACCCCAGACCCCACCAGGGGGATGATCCCCCGGAGCCGCAATTGGCGAAATTACATTGTTGGAATAAGCGAACAAGCTTCGCCTGGCGCGCTGGGGTTATGGGAAGGTTGAGGGCTTCTGGCCCAAAAAAGCCGGGGAAATCCTCGGGGGAAAGTTTACTTTCCCCCGAGGATTTCCCCGGCTTTCCCCGGATGCTTTGCATCCGGGTTGGCGTCCAAAGGACGCCGGGCCAGAAGCGCAGCGGCGCCGAGCCAGACTTCTACGTTTCTCTCTGCTTCTGCGGGAACCGAGCAGATTTTACAATTCACGTAGTTTCCGCTATGGAGGTCCAGGAGATGAAATCTCCTGGTGCAGGGGTACGGGGACCGCACAGGCCCCTGCCTCGTCATTTATTTTCCCCCTTCACGATATGACTGTTAAGATTTTAAAACAGAAACAGCATGAAGTATCTCTGTAAAAACAGCCACAATGACACGGAAAGCTCATCGTGGCTGTGGCGGATCTTATCGCGATGCGCCGTTATACTGAACGCACAGCATGGTCAAATCGTCAAACTGGGGCGCTGTGCCGACAAACTGCTCAACCGCCTGATTCACGCCTGAAATAATGTCCTGAGGGCCGCCGTCCTCGCAGCTTTGCAGAGCGGCGACCATGCGGTCCATGCCCATCAGCTCTTCTTTGGCGTTGGTGGCTTCGGTCAGGCCGTCGGTGTAGACAAACAGCTTGGAGCCCGGCGCCAATTGCAGCTCATATTCCCGATACCGTATCCCATCCATGCCGCCGATGACGAAGCCATGCTTATCCTTAAATACTTCAAAGCGGCCGTCGGCCTTTTTCAGGGCGGGGTATTCATGGCCCGCGTTGGCGGCGGTCAGCCTGCCGGTGGAGATTTCCAGAACGCCCAGCCACACGGTCACGAACATTTCCTCCGGGTTTCGGGCGCAGATCTGGGCGTTCACGGTTTGCAGGGCTTTGGCGGGGCCCATGCCGGTCATGGCGGCATTGCGGATCAACGAGGTGGCTACCATCATGAACAGGGAAGCGGGTACGCCCTTACCGGACACGTCGCCGATGACCAGGCCCAGGTGATCCTCGTCGATCAGGAAAAAATCGTACAGGTCGCCGCCCACCTCTTTGGCGGGGGCCATGGATGCGTAAATGTCAAACTCCGTACGTTCCGGGAAGGGCGGAAACACCTTGGGCAGGGAATTGGCCTGGATGCGGGTGGCCAGGGCCAGCTCAGCGCTGATCCGCTCCTTTTCCAGGGCCAGGGCCTGCCGCTCCCTGGCGGCGCGGACATAATGCTCCGCCAAGGCCAGGATATACAATATCAACGCGCTGACCGGCAGCCACAGGACGTGCGTCACATAGCCCAGCCGGTACAGCAGCCACGGCGCGCCGATGCCCAGCAGCACCAGCCCCAGGCAGATCCCGCCGCCGGGCAGCAGCCTGAGCCGCAGGAACAGGAAACTCGCCGCAGCGCTCAGCAGGAACAGGACGATCAACTGGGGCAGGTCCTCCACCTCGGTTTTGAAGTTTCCCTCCAGCAGGCTTTGGATCACGTTGGCCTGAAACTCCACGCCGTACATGGGCGTTCCCTTGTCGATGGAGGTGAAATAGCTGTCCTGCAGGGCCGCGGCGTAAGGGCCGATCAGCACGATCTTGTCTTTCCAGTAGCCCGGCGGGATCTTGCCCGCCACCAGCCAGGCGATGGAAACACCGTCGGAATAATCGCCGGGCCGTCCGGTATAGGGTACATACAGGTGGGGCGTATCCGGCAGGGCGAGGGTTTTCCCCTGACGCTCCAAATAAAGCCGGGCCACCTGGCTGGCCATGGAATACACCCGCTGGCCTTCCGGCGTCACATACAGCAGGGCGTGGCGCAGCACCCCGTCACTGTCGTTCATGGCGTTGATGTGCCCCTGCACGGTGCAGCTTTTCAGCGCGTCGAAGGGCTGTTCGT
This sequence comes from uncultured Eubacteriales bacterium, assembly GCA_900320085.1. Lineage (GTDB taxonomy): Bacteria > Bacillota > Clostridia > Christensenellales > Aristaeellaceae > RUG563. Next base: position 8,575 of record ONRC01000010.1, on the reverse strand, counting down.
AGGCCACCACGGCGGAGGCGTTCATGGCCACGGCCCGCCCGTTTTCCCAGGTGATGCTGCTGCCGTACACCGCCATGGTGCCCGTGACCACGTTGCCCAGCGCCTTGGCCGCGCTGACCAGGCGTTCGTCCGCCGCGCCGGAGGTGTTTCCCGCGTAGAGCACGTCCACGGCCACCACGGCGGGCAGACTGTCCGGGTCAGCGGCCAGGGCTTCCAGGGCGGCGGCCATCACGCTTCTGTCCCAGGTGTTGTAGGGACCCAACATGTCCAGCGCGTCCTCGTCGATCCCGATGATGAGGATGTTCGTGTCCGTTACCCCCGGCTGCTGGAACAGCTGATCCTGGGCCAGCTTGTCCAGGCGGTGCAGCGGGCCCAGGGCGATCAGCGCAGTAATCACCAGCGCGGCAGCCAGCGCCAGCAGAATGGGTTTTGCCTTGTTCATGGTGTTTCCTCATTCTTTGCCCGGCAGAACGGTCTGCCGGGCATTCTTCACGTGGTTTTGCCAAACCTGGCGCGCGGAGTGGCATAGGATTTGTTAAGGAGTACCCGTTTCAGAAGGATGAATTGCGTGGTCTCCGTCTTTCCACTCTTCCAGGGTTTCCGTTGTTCCGTATCCGCATCTTGTGCAAACCATAGTACGGTATGTGAAATATATGGTTTCCCCATCGGTATTCACATAGGAGCTCGATTCTATATCGCCCACCTGCTGGAGGTTGTGCTCTCCTCCCAGAGCTGGGGCCGGCGTGCCAGGGTCAACCACCTCGCCGCAGACGGTGCAGATGGTGCGGCCGATATAGCCGGCGTCGGTGCAGGTGGGCCTTCCTCCCGCAACGGCGTCATGGCCATTGGCGGAAATCGTTTCCGTTTCGGTTTCTCCGCAGCCTGCCCGCTGGCAGGCGCGCTGGCGCTGGCCTTCCTCTGTGCAGGTGGGCTCTTGAACGGTTTCCCATGCGCCCCAATCGTGGCCGGGGGCGTCGGTGGTATAGGGCTGGCGGCTCAGCTCCGCTCCGCAGACCACGCAATAATACACGTCGTCAAAGCTTTGGCCTGTGGTGCAGGTTTCGGGCACTTCGTTTTCGATGACGGGTTCTTCCGGCATTACATGCGCGCCGGTGGCGGGAATGGGCTGCTCTTCCGTGGCGCCGCAGCCTGCGCGCTGGCAGGTGCGCCGCTGCAATCCCGCCACGCCGCAGGTGGCGTTTTCCACGGTTTCCCATGCGCCCCAGTCATGCCCCAGGGCGGGGATTTCGGTCTGGTAAGGCTCCAGCACTTCTTCACATACAGCGCAATAGATATGCTCCGTCCAGCCGGATTCGGTGCAGGTGGCGGCAATGGCGGCTTCCGTGATGGGGTATGACCGTTGGCGGGCAGGGTTTCCGCTTCGGTTTCTCCGCAGCGCTGACAGGCGCGTTGGCGCAGACCGGTTTCCGTGCATTCGGGTTCCTTCACGGTTTGCCATTCGCCCCAGTCATGGCCCAAGGCGGAAATAGTTTCCGGCGTGCGGCTGATTTCTTCTCCGCAGGTTTCGCAGGAAACGACTGCTTCCCTGCTGCCACTTGCTGTGCATGTGGCGGGGGTTTCATTTTCGTAAACAGCCTCCTTGGGCGTATGCACGTGGGGCGTGGGGGAAGGCACGGGCGTAGGAGTTGGCACAGGGGTGGGCGCTTCTGTTGGTACAGGCGTAGGCGCTTCTGTGGGTGCAGGCGTAGGCGCTTCTGTGGGTGCAGGTGTAGGCGCTTCTGTGGGTGCAGGTGTAGGCGCTCTTCTGTGGGTGCAGGTGTAGGCGCTTCTGTGGGTGCAGGTGTAGGCGCTTCTGTGGGTGCAGGTGTAGGCGCTTCTGTCGGTTCAGGGGTAGGAACTTCCGTTGGAACGGGCGTAGGCGTGGCCGTGGGAACCGGTGTGGGCGCAGGAGTCGGTACAGGCGTGGGGGTTGGGTTCAGCTTGCGGATGGCCCTGGACTGAACTTCACCACACCGGGTGCATTGGGAGATTTCAGCGCCCTCCTGTTCGGTGGTCGCGGGACTTACAACCTCCCAAGCCCCCCAATCGTGGCCCAAAGCAGAGTCGCCGCTTTCGGTGAACGTTTCGCCGCAGGCGCAGGTATATACGGTTTCACCGTCCCTTGTGCAAGTGGCTGGGAAAAATTCATGGGAAAAGATATGCACGTGTTCGGGCGGTACTTCATCAGGAATAACCGGTTCTTTTTTCTCCGGCTCATTTTCCTCGGGGATCCCTGTTTCGGTTTCCTGCTTGCCGGTATCGGCTTTCAGAATGTCGCTGGCTTCTTCCACCTTTTCGGAGAGGACAGGATCGTTTTTAATGAATTCCACCATGTCTGATCCCAAATCATGGCCCATGGCCTGGGACACGGCGGCTTCTTCCCGATGATCGTCCACCACGGTAATTTTCTCCCCGGCGTGCACGGAAACCGATTGGGCTTGCCCGTTCGTATCCTGGTAGGTCGCCACGGCGGTGCCCTCCAGCACCACCAGCTGGGAGAAGTTGCCGGAATAACCGTTTGGCAGCGTCCGGTTCAGCAGCTCCCGGAAGCTTTCGTTGGATTCCAGCAGCGCTTTGTTGATTTCCTCCTCGGAGCCGTCAAAGGAGGTCAGGTACACCACCGTGCCCCGGATGCCCACGGTCATGGTGGAGGTCTGGATATCGAAGGACTCGTTTTCGTCCAGCTTCTCCTGCACGTCCAACAGCAGCCGCCCGGAGGACAGGGTCAGGGTCATGCGGTTGTTTTCTTTGGCGAACGTCACCTGGGTCATGGAATCCAGGGTGAGGATTTTCGCCGCGTCCAGGCTCACCGACGCCATGGCCTTCGCGCCGGTGGACAGGCTTTCGCCGCTGTTGAAGCGAACGTTCTCCATCAGGAAACGGGCGTTTCCGTCCGCGTCCAGGATATACACTTCGCCCTCATAATTCAGCAGCCGCATCACGTTGGCGGAATAGCTTTCCGCAAGCGCGGCGGACCATATGTTCAGCATCAGCGCGACGATCATCGCCAAGGCGATCCACCGATGGATGATTTCATTCTTTTTCATTATCATTCTCCATTCCATTTTGTATAGCTCAGGAAAGTCAGAACGCATAACACGCATATTTTCACAGACATATTATACCATAAAAAACGGAAAGTGGAATAACTCAAATGGGAAAAAAAGAAAAAAGCTGAAAATGCATACTTCCTCATCCGTTTGAAGTGGATTGGGATTATGCAGCCCAACTCAGAAAGAAAGCTGGGAGAAACCCTGCTTTGAGCTCCAAAGCGCAGCTTCCCTCAGCTAAAACTCTTATTCTTTTTTCAGCATTTCCCGGGCGTGAGCGCGGGCGCTTTCCGGGTCGCCGCCCAGCATCCGGGCGATTTCGTTCACCCGGACTTCGCCGGTGAGCGGCGTCAGGCGGGTGCGGGTACGTTCGCCGTCGAAGGATTTTTCCACCAGGTAATGGTGGTCGGCCAGGGCGGCGATCTGCTGCAAATGGGTCACACAGAGCACCTGGCGTTCCCTGGCGATGGCGGCCATCTTCTCCCCCACCACCTGGGCGGCGCGGCCTGAAATGCCGGTGTCGATCTCGTCAAAGATCATGGAGGGCACGCCCTCCCGCTTCGCGGCCACGGACTTGATGGCCAGCATCAGGCGGCTCAGTTCGCCGCCGGAGGCGATCTTGGAAAGCGGCTGCAATTCCTCGCCCCGGTTGGGCGCGATCAGGAACGCCGCGGTTTCATTGCCCAGCGGGCCGGGCGGACAGGCGGGCAGGGTGACGGAGAATTTTGTGCCCGCCATGTTCAGGTCGTTCAGCTGGATTTCCATTTCCCGCTCGAACTTCCGCGCCAATTCCTGCCGGGAGGCAGACAGCAGCGCCGCCGTTTTTTTGTATTGCTGAGAAAGCGTTTTTTCTTTCTTGGTCAGCGTGTCCAGGTCGTCGTCGATGCTTTCAAAGCTGCTCAGCTCTTTTTCGATTTCCTTGAGCTTGAGAACCATTTCCCCGGTGGTCGCCCCGCCGTACTTGCGGCTCAGGCGGCGGATCAGATCCAGGCGGCTCTGCACCGCTTCCAGCCGGTCCGGGTCGGCGTCCAGCTTATCCAGCAAGTCCCGCAGTGTCAGCCCGATGTCCTCCGCTTCATAATACAGCGCGTCCAGCCGGGCGCGGAGGGAGGCGTAGGCTTCGTCCAGCCCCTCGATGGGCTGCAAGGCCGTGGCGGCGGTGCGCAGGGCCTCAGCGGCGGGGTCACTGCCATCGTAGACCTGCTCAAAGGCTTCCCGCAAACCGTTTTCGATTTTCTCCATGTTGCGGTACTTATCCCGCTCCTTTGCCAATTCTTCTTCCTCGCCGGGCGCCAGCTTGGCCTTTTTCAGTTCCGCCTGACGGATGCGCAAAAGCTCCATCCGTTCGCTGGCCTGGGCGCTCTGCTTTTGCAGCCTGTCCAGTTCCCGCTTGCAGTCATGCCAGGCCGTATAATCCGCCTGGGTCTTTTCCAGCAACGCCCGGTGCTGATCGTCCCCGGAGGCGTCCAGAAAGCCCAGATGCTTTTTATCGTCCATCAGGGACTGATGCTCGTGCTGGCCGTGAATGTCCATGAGCAGGTCGGTGAACTGGTGATACTGTGCCAGTGGCAGCAGCGTGCCGTTCACCCGGCAGGAGGAGCGCCCGGACAGGGTGATTTCCCGGCTGAGGATCAGCTCGTTCCCCTCGTCCAATTCCTGCTCCCGGAGCAGCTTTCGCACCGGAGGGCAGTCGCTCACGTCAAACACGCCCTCCACCCGGGCCTTGTCCTCGCCCCGGCGGATGAGCTCCTTTTGCGCCCGGCCTCCCAGCAGCAGCGTCACCGCGTCCACCAGGATGGATTTGCCCGCGCCTGTTTCGCCCGTCAGCACGTGCAGTCCGGAGGAAAATTCCACCTGCATTTCGTCCATCAGGGCGATATTGCGGATTGATAGTGATTGAAGCATTGTTACCTCTTTATGTATAGGGATTAGGGAGTAGGGTTTGGCTGAGTGCCTGCTCCCTAATCCCTATTCCCCACTCCCTCACTTCAGCATTTCTTGAAACCGCTTCACCGTTTCCACGGCCTCGGCCTCATTCTGGACGACGGCGAACACGGTGTTGTCCCCGGCCATGGTGCCCAGGATCTCGGGCAGGCGCATGGAGTCAATGGCTTCGCCCGCCACATTGGCGCTGCCGGACAGGGTTTTGAGCACCACGATGTTGCCCGCGCTGCTGACCGACAGCACGGAATCCTTGAACATGCGCACAAAGCGCTCGGACAGGCCGTGCTCCGCCTTGTCCGCCGTGGCATATTTATATCCGCCGCTGCCGGACAGGACCTTGAGCAGCCGCAGTTCTTTGATGTCCCGGGAAACGGTGGCCTGGGTGACCACGATGCCCATGTCCCGCAGCTTTCCGGCCAGCTCCTCCTGGGTTTCGATGTCGTTCTGTTCGATGATGCTCAGGATGGCAGTTTGACGCGCGTTCTTCATTGGTGTTCACTCCTGTATTTCATAATCGTTCCATACCGCCTGCTTGCGGCGCAGCGTCGCAAAGAAGCGGGACGGGCGAAGACGGATCATGTCGAGGGTTTCTTTCGCGGCGGAGATTTCCACCTGCGCCTCATGCGTCACGGGCAGCAGCGTTTGCCCGTCGATGGCCAGTTGCAGCCGCCTGCGGTCGCGGCCGTGGGCCAGCAAAGTTATTTTTGCCGACAGCGGCAGAATGACAGGCCGCAGCAGCAGCTCCCGGGCGCACAGCGGCGTCAGCAGCAGGCACGGCGCGTCGTGACGCACGATCGGCCCGCCCGCCGACAGTCCGTAAGCCGTGGCCCCCAGCGGCGTGGACACGATCACCCCGTCCCCGTGGGCGCAGAAAGCTTCCTCCCCGTCCACCATGGCCGTCACTTCGATCACGCCGGGATGCTCGCCCCGGGTCAGGGCCAGGTCATTCACGGCCAGATAGCTTTTCCCATCGTATCCGATGTTCAGCAGCGGATAGGAGTCATATGTCGGCGCAAACAGCGCGTCGGCCAGCGCTTCCGGGTTGTCCGCGTCCCCCTGCATCAGGAAGCCCACCGTGCCGGTGTGCACGCCCACAAGGGGGATGCGCTTCTTTACCGCCTCCGGCGCGGCCATGAGCAGCGTACCGTCCCCGCCGAAAGCGATGATGGCCCGGGTGTCCTCCGGCGCGTCGGGCAAAGAGCAAGCCTCCCCAACGCCCTGGGCGGACAGCCAGTTTTCCGTCAGCACCCGGCCGCCCCGCGCCTGGATCACCTTCCCCAGCGCTTGGGCCGCCTCAGCGCTCCTGAGTTGAAAGGGATTTGCATAGAAATAGAAGGTTGTTTTCATTCCGCTCCCCCCATTCTGCATATTCATATTACCATATTCATTCCATTCGCACAAGACCGCAAACGGGAAAAGGCAGAAAAAAAGCAAAGAAATCTTGACAATCCGGGTCAATCCGCCTATCATGGTATTGTTTCAGCAGCCACGGATTTTCAAAAAACGCTGTTGAATATGCATTGATAAATTATACATTATTTGGATATTCAAAGGAGCATATTATGTTGGAAACGCTTTGCCTTCCCGCCGGGGAAGAAAGTATCAGACAAGCCGCAGCTTTGCTGCAAGCGGGCCGGGTGGTGGCCTTCCCCACGGAAACGGTGTACGGCCTGGGCGCGGACGCGCTGAACGAGCAGGCTGTACGGGATATTTTCGCCGCCAAGGAGCGCCCGGCGGACAACCCGCTGATCGTGCACGTGGCGGAAAGAAGCCAGTTGGAAGGGCTTTGCCGCGTCACGCCCACCGCCGAAACGCTGATGGACGCTTTCTGGCCGGGGCCGCTGACGCTGCTGCTGATGAAAACGGAAAAGGTGCCGGATGTGACCACCGCGGGCCTGCCCTCGGTAGCCGTCAGGTGCCCCAGTCATCCGGTGGCGCATGCGCTTTTGCAGGTCTGCGGTATCCCCATCGCCGCGCCCTCCGCCAATCGTTCCGGGCGGCCCAGCCCCACCACGGCCCAGGACGTATATGAGGATATGCAGAGCCGCATTCCCTTTATTCTGGACGGCGGCGCCTGCGACGTGGGCGTGGAATCCACGGTGCTGGACCTGACCGGCGGCGTGCCCTGCGTGCTGCGCCCCGGCGCGATTACGGCGGAGGATGTGGCGTCGGTGGTAGGCAGCTGCACCGTCGCCCCCAGCGTGATGCGGCCTCTCAAGGAAGGCGAAAGCGCCCCCTCCCCCGGCATGAAGCACCGCCATTACGCGCCTAAAGCGAAGATGACCGTGTACATCGGATCGGACGAAGCGGTGGCCGACGCGATCATCAAACGATACGACGAGACTGAAAACGCCGTTATATTGGCCCATGACAGCGCCTTGCCGCTGTTCGGCGATCGCCGGGCATTTTCCCTGGGAGAAACGCCCCAGGAAGGCGCGCATCTGCTGTTCCGCCGTCTGCGGGAGATGGACGCCCTGAACGTGTCCCTCATCCTGGCCCAGGGCTGGAAACCGGAGGGCGAAGCCCTGGCGGTGATGAACCGCATGGCCCGCGCCGCGGCGTTCGACCTGGTAGTAGTGTAAATGATTTTTCTGGGGGAAACTGCTCTTTGTAAACCTCATCCGGCGCTTCGCGCCACCTTCCCCTGATAGGGGAAGGCTTAGAGCGTTTTCCCCCAGACCCCTTTCCGAGAAATCCATAAGATTGCATTCTATCACAGCCCTGCTTGACAGATTTTAATTCGTTTCTTTTTCTCATGCACCCTTCTCCCGGCCTGCTCATACGATGGCAGTGGAAATCATGGAAAGGGGTGCATGCTCATGTCCGATACGCAAACCAACTGCGCTTACCATTACACCGTCCGTCGGGGCGACAGCTTTTACCTGATCGCTCAGCGCTTGAACGTTCAGCTCCGCGACCTGCTGGAGGCCAACCCCACCATTCCTCCCGCCCGCCTGACCATCGGCGACGTGCTGTGCATTCCTTACAGCAACGCCGACACGCCCGCCCAGGAATGCCCGGCCTGCCCCGCGCCGAATCCGGAGCCTGAGACCCCCGCCTACACCTGCCCGGCCAACCGCCGCAGCGTGGTGCAGAACGGCCAGACCGCCAGCGACCTGCAATTGCGCTACAACCTGAGCTGGCATACCCTGAAAACCGCCAACAGCGACAAGGACCTGGACGCGCTCCAGGGCGGCGACATCGTGTGCATCCCGGCGGAAAACATCGCCTGTCCCCTTCCCGCCTCCGTGACGCTGGGCGATGCGGAAACGCTGCAATCCCTGGCGGAAAAATACAGCGTATCCGTGGGCGACCTGCTGAAAGCAAATCCCTGCCTCGCGCCGCAGGATTTCAAGTCCGGCGTCACCGTGCGGCTGCCCGACTGACGTTAAAAACCCCGCAGGAGCGGAGAAGGATTTCTCTGCTTCTGCGGGGTTGTTTTGACTTATTGGGCACTTTAAATCACAAAAGGAGCGACGAGGCAGGGGCCTGTGCGGCCCCCGTACCCCTGCACCAAAGGATTTCATCCTCTGGACTCCAATAACGGAAATTGCTTGAACGATAAAATCAGCTTGGTTCCC
>ONRC01000016.1 GCA_900320085.1 uncultured Eubacteriales bacterium | reverse complement strand
ATCATATCCTCCACAATGTTCTGGAACAGAGAGCACTCAAAGATCATACGGTCCGAATTCCATTTTTGATAGCGTCCCAGCACGATGGATTGAAACATGCCGAACGGAACCCGGTTATTATAAATCTCATATTGCTCAAGGTCCTGATAGAACGCCCGGTTGTCCGTACCAATTTTCGTATAACAGATGACCTTTTTGCTTCCTTCGGCATAGGTCTTTCCCTCGATCTGCAAACGCAGGTCCGGGTACGTTTCCAGAATTCTGTCATATTGACCGGCGTCAACATACGCGCACCAGGAAAGCTCCACCGGAGAGTATTCGCCTTCCCGGACGGCGGTATATCCGGGATTCAGATCAGACAGCTTCTGAACCAGGGTGCTCTTGCCGCTTCCCTGCAATCCTTCAACGAAATAATTCATGGCTGGATTCTCCTTATCGCATCGGCCGCTCTTTCATTTTTTGATAAAGTCTGGCTGCAATGAAACCAGTTACCGCAGCCCAGAATGCAGCCCAAACTTCGACCGACCAAAGCGGCACCACGCCTCTTTGGTACAATGCGGGAAAGGTATCCATCAGCATATGCAGAAGAATGGCCAGCGGCAGGAAGCCTTTCTTTTCGCTGATGACGCCGTAATATACGATCACTGTAAGCCCGATATGGAGGGCCATCGCAAACAGCCGCTCTATAACGTTCGCAGTCATCATCCCGTAGTCAAACGCGGCGGCGGCCTGAACGGACGGAAGCGCGGCGGCGGCGGTTTCCTCCGTGATCTTCAGCTGCTTCATTGCTTCTTCCACATTGCCTTGGGAAAACAGGATCGCAATGACAAGATATAAAATCATGGTCGGCAGAAGGACAGCCAATATCTCGATCCCGCCGTGGCCGATGCCGTACAGCACCGCGTTCTCCCGGGTGCGGTTCTTTTTCAGGATGTATTTGAGAACGATATGCCGTCCGCATTCCTCGAAAACGCCGGCCATGGTGATTCCGTACAGGACGAAAGCCCACGTGTTTCCGTTGATGAACCGGGAAACAGGGTTGTCCGCCAGGATGCAGACATAATGCACGCCCAGCTCCAGCACCCGGGCGGAAAGGATGAACCCAATCGCGCCTGCGATCAGATAGCTGATCTTCGTCTGTTGTTTATGTTTCCCGCGCCAAGAAAGGAAGCAGCCCGCAGGGATCGCAATCATCAGAATGACCGTGATGATCAGCGACGGAATACTGCTTTTGCCGATGACGATCTTCTCAAACTCCGTCATTCCCCGTCACCTCCCCAAACCTCCACACAGAAGCCTTTGTGGCCGCAGGCAGTGCAGGTCAGCTTGCGGGCCGTGGGCGTATGATTCGCCCAGAAGGCCTCTTTCAGCGTGGGCTTGAACAACTCATGGCATTCCGGGCAGATGTATTTTACATGATGGAAGTAGTAGCGGCTGACCAGTGTTCCCCAAACAGCGGCCGCCAGTACCCAGACGACGAACGGCCACCAAATCCCTTTGATGATCCAGAAAATGATGGAAAACCATTGCAGCGCCGTCACCGGGATGCCCGTCAGAATCATCATCCAGCGCATGCTTTTCAGTTTCTTCTTGCCTTCCATCAAAATGGCTATGTCACCGATGGATTCGAGAGAGAATGCCGCCTGGTTTTTCAGCCCGTTTTTCAGCTCCCGCAGCTTTTCCAGCTTTTCCTCTTTGTCCGCGATCTCCTCCGAAAGAGCCTTCTCCTGCTGCTCAACCAGCAGGGAGATCACCTTTTCGGGATGCTCCTCTTTCAGAATCTGAGCAATCGCGTCGATGGGAAGATCCAGACCTCGCAGGAAGCAGATGATCTTCATGCGTTTCACATCGTCTTCCGAGTAGAGCCGTCTTCCGCCTTCGGAAAGCTCGCTGGGAATCAGGATGCCCCGGGCGTCATAGTACTGAACCGTTCGGACCGTGACGCCGCAGAGCTTGGCAAGCTCTCCCGTCGTGTATTTTGACACAGCCTTCACCTCCTTACGCCATGGATTTTACAACATGACGCAGCGTAACAAGCAATCCCTGACGCAGGGGGATTTTTTGTACGTCGAAAGAAATGGAACGTTTTCATGGAATCCTGATCCTCTGAGATTTGCTGGTCATATCCAATCATGCAAGCAAGCGCCAGGACATTGGCAGAGGATATTAGCAGTATTATAAATGATTTTGCTATACGAATCAAGAATGCTCTTATCTATTCTTTATTTTAGTCCTACAAATGATCAATTATGATTTGCCGAATCGTACTTGACTAATTTTTGCCAGAGTGTTATAGTAGAGACAGCCTTAGATGGGGGTGCTGTCCATGTTTATCGGCAGAGAGCGGGAGCTTGCTTCCCTAAACAAATTATACAATTCCGACAAGTTTGAGTTTGTCGTTCTTTATGGCCGCCGCCGCGTGGGAAAAACCGCGCTGATCAATCATTTCATCGACGACAAGCCCGCGATTTATTTCATGGGCGTCGAGAGCAACGCCAAACAGAACCTGGAGAACTTCAGCAAAAGCATCATGGAGTACGCCAGCGGCTATGAGGGGGATATGTCTTTCCTCTCTTTTCAGGCTGCCCTGGAAATGGTATTCAGGCTGTCCGAGAAGGAACACCTGATCCTGGCAATTGACGAATATCCTTATGTGGCCCGGGCCTCCAAGAGCCTCGCTTCCACGTTGCAGCTGCTGATCGACAAGTATAAGGATCGCTCCAAGCTGATGCTGATCCTGTGCGGCTCGTCCATGTCCTATATGGAAGATCATGTGCTGGCTTACAAAGCGCCTTTGTACGGCAGGAGAACAGCACAGATCAAGCTGCTGCCCTTCGATTTTGCGGAGACCTGCGGTTACTTTCAAAACTTCTCTGCTGAGGATAAAGCCCTGGCTTACGGGATCATGGGCGGCACCCCGCAATACCTTCTGCAGATGAGTGACAAGCTCAGTATTGAGGAGAATATCAAAAGCACCTTCCTGGACGCCACTTCCTCGATCTATGAGGAGCCTATGAACCTGCTGAAACAGGAGGTCCGGGAGCCGGCCATCTACACAGCCATCATTACCGCCATTGCCACCGGATCATCCCGCATGTCGGAAATTTCCGGCAAAGTTGACGAAGATACCAACGTCTGCTCCACTTATCTGAAAAATCTGATTACGCTGGGTATCGTGCAAAAGGAACTGCCTTACGGGGAGAAAGCGTCGAAAAAGGCGATCTACTTCATTGACGACAACATGTTCCGCTTTTGGTATCGGTTTGTGCCGGAGAACGCTTCTCTGATCTCCCGCGGCGCGGCGGACCTGGTATATCAGCGCATCGAACCGCACCTTTCCGACTACATGGGCAAGGTGTTTGAAGAAATCTGCAAGCAATACCTTTGGAAGCTGCTGCTAAGCGGAAAATCCCCGGTGGAGTTCACTTCCCTGGGCCGCTGGTGGGGCAACGATCCCATCCATAAACGCCAGGCGGAAATCGACATCATGGGCGAGCAGGATAAGAATACCGCCCTCTTTGGTGAGTGCAAGTGGACCAACGAAAAGGTTGATCTCGGCGTGCTGGAGACGCTGATAGAGCGCAGCACCCTTTTCGCCTATCAGAAAAAGCATCTCTTCCTTTTCTCCAAGTCCGGGTTTACAAAGGGATGCGTGGAGAAAGCGAAAGAGATGGGGAGTGTGTCGCTGATTACATATTCGGATATTTTAGCTGTTCATCGGCATTGATTAAATGAAGAATCACATAATGAGAAAAACGACCGTTGACAACCGTTTTAATTTTCATTATTATAAATAAACAGATGCGAACAGAATCTAGAGCCGCAGGTATGCTGGAAGGCGAGGTAAAAGGGCAGCTGAAAGGTCTTATTGACTTTCTGTTTCATCATGTCATTTCCTTCCATTCTGTTCGGCTTCTGACGTGTTTATCCCATTGGAAATATGCTGATAAACGATGTGTGCGATCTCCATTGCCCCTTTTGCATTTGGATGCACGCCATCCGCTTGAAACTATGAGATCTATCTCCGAAAGAAAGAACAAGCTGTTCATATATCTCTTCTTGAATGCTGGCTGTACATAATCTTGTTCCACCTAAAACAACTTGTCAAGTACTTTTTACAAAAGAAAAGCTCCGGATTCTCCATGCTTATTGCGTAAAGTCCGGAGTATGTTCCTTTGGAGAAAAGGACGGTGGAGGCCAAAGCTTCCCCTTCTTCATGCTTTTGCCGTTCGATCATGCTGTTAAAACCACCGATGGTGTCTGCTTCCAGTCCAGCCATGGAGCCGCTTTTGTCCAGGATAAACACCATTTCTGTCAAATTCCTTTCCATAAAAAACCCTCCCTTTGCTTTTCGCAGGTTTCATCCTGCAATCATATTGTAGCAAAGCGAGGTAGGGGTGGATCGCTTAAAAAGCGACAAATGATGAAGACATCAAATATTGAAGTGCCTGATTATACTTTGCCTGCCGCATTACGTCTTTCATTGTGATATGCTCCAGGCGGGAAAGATTGCTGTTGTCAATCAGATCGCTGATTTTTTTACTTTGCAGGCAGTGGGATTCTCCTTTACCTGGCGTAGATATGTTTCCCATTCTTCACCGGGCCTGCGGCTGACAGCGTCCACGGCTGCCGCGGTTTCCGTTCCAAACTGGGCTTCCACTTCTTCCAAGGTTAGGCCGGTGTCCTCCACCGTATCATGGAGCCATCCGACCGCCTGAGCTTCAGTCGTTTCCAGCCGCCCGGCGACACGGGCAGGATGCCCGATATAAGGCACTCCCGATTTGTACACTTGGCCCTGATGCTGTTTTTCTGTCTAGGCTTTTGCAGTTTCTACGTCCTGACTCAGCATGGCTTCCTCCTACATAATCGAACCCAACAATTTTTAATCAGAAGCAAGCAGCTCCTGATTGATCTCGAAAATGTCATAATTGTCCTGGGCGATGAAGTATTCTAAAATATTGAAAGATTTTGGATGGATTTTTTACCCTGGCTAAGCTGAATGAAGGGAGACGTAGCAGCGCTACGTTGACCGGAACAGCGCCGAACGTAGTGAGGCTGAGGGCGAGCACTCCTTGGATTGCCGCCCGAAACCCGCGCTTTCGCTTTGTCGATAAGCGCGGGGCGTCTGAAGCAACGCCAGGGAAAAAAAGACGCCCAAAGATTCAATATTTTAGAGTGAAAATAGTATTACGCCAAATAACTCAAAAATGCATCGGAGCACAGCGCAAACGCGCTGTGCTCCTTTTTGTGTGCGTAACCTTTAAATGCGTCATGGCCGCGTTTTGGGCAGGGTGTGAAGGATGCGGCGGGCTTCCTCCGGGGCTGCGGCCTCCAGACCCATGGCATGAATGAGCTGCACCAAGCGCTCCACCACCTGCCAATTATATTGGGCGTATTCGCTGGGAGCCAGGTAAGCGCTGTCCTCAAAGCCGATTCGTATCACGGACGCGCCCAGCGCCATGGCCCCGGCCAGGAAATCCCAGTTGTCCCGTCCGTAATGGGTCACGCCCCAGCGGGCGTCCGCGGGCACGGCGGAGCGGAACGCGGTCAGGCAGGTCATGTCCGGCTGCATACCGCCCTGGTGACCGAACACCAGGTTGTAAAAAATGGGGCGGCGGTAGGGCGTGCGCTGAGCGCTGCGCTCGATGTTGTAGATCATGCCGATATCGAACACTTCCACCTCGGGAATGATGCCCCTGTCATAGCTTTGCTTGGCGCAGTAATCGATATCGGCATCCGTATTCACATATAACGCGCCGTTCAAGTTGGTGCTGCCGCCGTTCAGGGAGGAGCTTTCCACCCGCCAGTAGTTCAGCGGATGGCAGCGTTCCTCGATAGTCATGCTGGAAATGCCCCCGGTGGAGGCCTGCACCACCACATCGGTGCGCTTCAGGATCTCTTCAAAGGTGTCGATGAATTCAGCCGTATCCGGGGTCAGGCTTCCATCCGGGCGGCGGCAGTGCAAATGGCACATACCCGCGCCTTTTTCCACGCATTTTTTCACGTCCTCCGCCAGGGCGATTTTATCAATGGGCGTTCCGGCCTTTACCGGCGCCAGGGAAATAATAATTTTTCGGGACATAGAGCATTCCTCCTCTTCTCAGCACAGGGTTTCCACGATAATCCGCAGCGTGTCCGCCCCGCCCACGTTGCCGGGGAAAATGACGTAGGACAGGCCGGGAAACAGGCTTTCTTTTCCCGTTTTCCATACGGGAATGCCGGGGGCCGCCTGGCCCAGCACCAGCGCCTTTTTCACCCGCAGGGCTTTCACCCCCACGTCGCTGGACGTGATGCCGCCTTTGGCGATGAGGAACCGTGGCCGGAAGGACAGGGAAGAAACCACGCCCGTCAGCGCATTGGAAATATTCACGGAGATTTCCAGCATTTTTTCCGGATTCATGCCCTCCGGCGCGATGAGCGTACGGCTGGTATAGACCACCGCTGTTTTCCCCTGCTTCATGGCTTCCTCGGCCAATGCGGTCACCCGCTTGGTTTCCTGCGTCAGGGCCCCTTCCCGGCTCCAGCCGCTGACGTCAAATTCAAGGAAGGACAGCGGAGCGGAGGATTCCCGCAGGCAGTTCAATTGATCTGTGGTTTTCTTCACATGGGAGCCCACAATCACAAGGCCGCCAAACGGTGAAGATACGTCGATCATTTCCTCCCGGGACAGCAGGGGCCGGTCCTCCACGTGTCCGAATACCTTGGGCACCGCCGCGGCGCTGCGGAGCATGTAATGCCGCCCCTGCCGGATCAGGCGCATCAGCACCACGGCCAGGGCCATTACGTCCGTTTCCTCCAGGGCGTCGGCCACGATGTACCGATACCCTTTGGCGCTTTTCAGTTTTTCTTCCATTGCCTGCCATTGAAGGCCCCGAAGCTCCGCAAGAGAAAGCACGATCACCTGATCGGCCCGGATTCGTCCACCGGATTTTTCCTCAATATACTCCGGCAAATAGGAATGATGATAGCCAAAGGTCTTATCCCTGGCAAATTCCGTTTGGGCCGCGGGGGTCAGCTGATCCCCCTCCTTCACGTAATGCACGCCGTTCAGGGTAAAGCGTCCCCCTTCCCGGAAGAAGGGGCACAGTACCTCCCCGGCAAAGGCCGGATGGCCGTTTTCTTCCAAAGCCCGGCGCAGCGTTTCCGTTTCCAGGGGATAATGGCCTCGCAGGGTGGAATCTCCCCGAGAGATCACGGTAAGCGTTTTGCCGGCTTTCACGGCCGCCCGGCAGGCGTTTTCGGCGATTTCCCGGTGTGCCGCTTCCGTCTTTTCCGCGGAAAAGCTGCGAGAATTGGTGAGCACGAAAAATATACCGTCCTCCCGCATGGCGTCCGTCAGGGTATCTTCTTTCCAATCCGTGACCACGGGAATATCGTGCACCGTCTGCACGCCGGTGGGGTCGTCGTCCAGCACCATGACCTGGCTGTGAAATCCGGCATACGCTTCATCGTACAGGCGGCGCACGGTTGTCCGGGCGTTTTCATCCGCCCACAGCTTTTCGCATTCCGCAAAGACTTCCGCCGCGTTCAGGGGCTTGAATTGTTCGTCCACGTTCTCATACCTCCCGCCAGGCCAGGGGCATCCAGATCAGCATTTCGCCCCGTCCCCGGTTATCCCAGGCGTAATAAGGAATCAGCCGCGCTTTCACCGTTCGGAGCGGTGCCGCATCCAGGGTGCGGTACAGGCTTTCCCGTTTTTCAGCAGGCACATCCCGGCACAGTAGGGTGGTTTCATAACCCGGCACCGTGCGCCCGTCTATGGTCAATTCTGTTTTCTCAAACTTGGGGTTTGCGGGCAGCATCAGATCCTGCAGGCTTTCCGCCTCCGGCGCGTCCAGGTATTCCAGGCAGTACACCAGGGGCCCCGCTTCCACGGCGGCCCGGCCCCGATCCTCCTCGATCATCCCGTTTCCCACGGTAAGCCGCGGCGCGGCGGGCAGGCGCAGCGCGCAGGAGAAGCCCTCCCCCGCCGGAACAGCAGCGTACGATCCGGCTTGTAATTCCTGCGTTTTGCCATCAAGGATCAATTTAGCCCCTTCCGCCCATGCGGGAACGCGCAGATACAGAAGGAAGGGAATCCCGTTGCTGTCTTTTACGGTAAAGAGAATTTTTCCATCGAAGGGATAATCCGTTTCCTGGCACAGCGTAAAGGCTGCGCCGTTTTTCAGCGCGAACGCCGCCGTGCTTGCCCCATACAGCCCCGTCCACACGCCGTTTTCATCCGCGGCATAGGCGTATTCCGCGGTCTGCGCCAGGGTGCGGGCCAGGTTGGGCGGGCAGCAGTAGCTGGTAATATATTCGGTGCGTTCCTGTCCCCACAGCAATTCATAGGCCAATTCCTTGGCCCGCTCCAGCATGTTTTCGTAGAAGAATTTTTTGCCGTTCAGGCTGATGCCCGCCATGTTTACGTTCAGGACCATGCGCTCCAGCATGTCCATATACTCCGCCCGAGGCTCCATCAGGAACATGCGCCAGGCCCAGAACACCCCGCCCAGGGACGCGCAGGTTTCGTTGTAGGCGGTAATATTGGGCAGCTGATATTCGTAGCCGTAGGCCTGGTGCACCAACTGGTGGTGAAAGAAATTGCCGTAGGGCGACGCGCCGTTGTACAGCGCCCCACAGCCGCCGGTCAGATACATTTTCTGGGTGACCAAATGGTTCCATACGGACGTCAATACTTCCCGGTAATCCGTGTCGCCCGTTTCCATATACAGGTCAGCGACACCGGCATACAGGTAGTTGGCCCGCACGGCGTGACCTACAATTTTTTGGTGCTGCTTTAAGGGCAGGCGGTCCTGGTTGTCATCCAGACCATTTTTCACGGAATCCCGCAGCTCCACCGCCAGCTTCGCCAGATCCAGATATTCCTTCTTTCCGGTGGTGCGGTACAGTTCGATCAGGCCCATGTAGTGGGAAGGACACACGGCGGTTTTCACCTCGCCCGTGCGGGCAGCTTCCTCATACAGATTTTTCAGATAACCGGCGGTTTTTTCGGCCACCTTCAAAAAGCTGTCCTTCCCCGTCAGGCGGTAGTACAGGCAGGCGGAGGTGAACATGTGGCCCATGTTGTACACCTCAAAATCGTTGATGTCCCCTTGCCGCATGGGGCCCTTTCCCTGCTTTTCGCCGATGATCTGCTTGGTGGAAAGATAGCCGTCGGGCTGCTGGGCCCGGGAAAACAGAGCGATATAATCCTCCAGCTGGTCCAACAGCTTTTCATTCCCGGTCTTTACGGCTGTATAAACCGCGGCCTCGAACCACTTGTAAAAATCTCCGTCGCCAAATACCGTGCCGTCAAAGCTTCCTTCCGCTTCCCCGGCGGCGATGCGGAAATTTTCCACTACATGGCTGATGTCCTTTTCCTCGAACATGCGCTGCAGGTGGGGCACGGTGACGGCGGCCACGGTGTCGAACCTTTCCTTGTACAGGCCGCCCGTCCACGCTACGTCTTTGTAAGGGATCGCGGACAGCCGGGCGTAAGGAGAACGGGAAGTATCGGTGATCATGCCATCAATCCTTTCGCCTGCAGCGCTTTTTTCAGTTCAATCGCGCCAAACCGGGGGCTGGACAGGGTGGGTTTGCCCACCGCTTTTTCAATATCCTGTTCCACATAAGCCATGGAACCCTGGGCCAGCACGATCACATCCACCTGATCGGCGATTTTTTCCGCCGCGCCGATGAGCAAGGCGCGGAATTGCTCCTGATCCAAGTTGAAGGCGTCCACCAGGCCGTCCACCAGCTCCACATGCTTTCCCATTTCCCGGGCGGTGCGCAGAATGGTGTTCTTAGTGGGCTCCAGGGTGGTGGGCAGCGTAGCCAGCACGCCCACGCGGCTGCCCAGCCGGGCCGCCTCCCGGCACATTTCTTCATCAATACGCACCACCGGCACCCCGATATACCGGGCGGCGGGCTGGAACGCGTCCGCCACCTCGCCCACGGAGGAGCAGATGTTCAGGATCGCGTCCGCACCCTGTTGCACGGCGGCGGCATACATACCGATGAGCCTTGCCGCCGCGCCGGGGGTCACATAACCCGCCTGGCGCACTTCCCCAATGATGGTGGGGTCGGCGCTGCTGATCATTTCCGCGTCGGGGCCAATGTTTTTTCTGACTTCCTGTTCCACCAGTTCGATCAGTTCCGGGGTCGTGCCGGTATACACCAATGCTGCTTTCATGGATTGTCACTCCTTTTTATAGAATCCTGCGAACGGCTTCCTTCCATCCCGCATGTTTTTCCTGCCGGGTGGTTTCGTCCATCCGGGGTTCATAGCGGAAGTACCGGTTGTTTTCAAAAATGCTGTCGTCGTACAGGCCCAGGGCCATGCCCGCGGCGTAAGCCACGCCCACGCAGGACAGCTCCTCCGCCTCCGGCACCAGCACGGGGCTTTTCAGCATATCGCTTTGAAACTGCATGAGCCACTTGTTCCGGCTGGGACCGCCGTCCACCCGAAGTTCGATTTCAGGGATATTCGCTTCCTGCTGCATCAATTGCACGATGTCGGTGATCTGGTAGGCGATAGCCTCCAGCCCGGCCCGCACCAGCTCGGCCCGGCCCGTGGTGCGGCTCATGCCGATAAACGCGGCGGAAACGTCGCTGCGCCAATAAGGCGCGCCCAGACCGGAGAAAGCTGGCACCAGATAGGTTTTGTCGCTGGGATTGGCCTGCTCCGCCAGCGCCTGGGATTCGGCGGCGGTTTTCAGCAGCCCCGCCTGATCCTTGAGCCACGTCACGATGGCCCCGGAATAATTCACGTTGCCTTCCAGAATATAGTTGACCTGCCCTTTCAGCTTCCAGGCCAGGGAGGTGACGATGCCGCGCTGGGACAGGATGGGCTTTTCCCCGATGTTCATCATGATAGAGGAGCCGGTGCCGTAGCCCACCTTCAGCATCCCTTCGGTCAGGCAGCCCTGAGCAAACAGCGCGGCGTGCGAATCGCCCATAACGCAATGGATGGGAACGGGTGCGGGCAGAGCGCCGCCAAAATCGGTGTATCCAAACAGCCCGTCCGAATCCGTCACCTGCGCCATGCAGCAGGCGGGAATGCCGAACAGCGACAGCAGCTCCTCATCCCATTGCAGGGTATGGATGTTGAAAAGCTGCGTGCGGGAAGCGTTGGAATCATCCGTGCGGAATTCTTTTCCCCCCGTCAGGCGGAACACCACATAGCTGTCCATGGTGCCGCAGCAGATTTCGCCCTTCTCCGCCCGTTCTTTGATCCCCGGCACGTTCCGCATGATCCAGGCCAGCTTGGTAGCGGAAAAATAGGGCGACAGCTTCAGCCCTGTTTTCTGCCGTACGGTTTCCGCGTGATCCTCCAGGCTGTCGCAGATCGCCGCGCCCCGGGCGCATTGCCAGACTACGGCGTTGTATACCGGCTTTCCGGTCGCCCGCTCCCACATCACCGACGTTTCCCGCTGGTTGCTGATGCTCACTGCCGCGATGTTTTGGGGATCGATGCCCGTTTTTTCGATCAGCTCCGGAATCTGAGCCAGCAGATTTTGATAAATTTCCTCCGGATCGTGCTCCACATAGCCCCGCTCGTCGATGATCTGGCGATGGGGCCTGTCCACCCGCAGGCAGATATGGCCCTGACTGTCAAACAGCAGGGCCTTGGTGCTTTGGGTGCTTTGATCGATCGCTATCAGATAGGACGCCATCGTATGCTCACCCTTTCCATATTTCAAGAACGGTTTTGACGATGCCCGGGCCTGTGAGCCCGTAATATTCAAACACTTCTTTGGAGGTGCCGGTGATCACGGGACTGTCCGGCAAAGCAAGATTGATGACCCGCTTGGGATCGTTGGCAGAAATCACCTGGGCCACCATGGAGCCCAGGCCGCCGAATGGCGCGTGCTCCTCCACGGTGACGATCAGGCGCTTGCCTTTGGCGGCTTTCAGCAATCCTTCTTTGTCCAGGGGCTTGACGCAGTACATGTCCAGCGCGCCGGTGGAAATGCCCTGGCTGTTCAGCAGTCTGCCCGCTTCCTGGATGGGGCGTACCATTTCGCCGCAGGCCACCAGCAGCACGTCCGTACCCTCACAAAGCGTTGTTGCCTTGTCCATTTCAAACGGCACGCTGTTTTCATCGTACACGTCCTCCACCGGGTTCCGGCCCAGGCGGATGTAAGCGGTTTGCGTATCCTGCAAAAGAGCTTCAAACAGTTTCCGGGTCTGGTGGCGGTCAGAAGGCAGATACACCCGCATGCCGGGGATGGCGCTCATGGCGGCGATGTCCTGGGCGGAATGATGGGTCATGCCCAGGGCCCCGTAGCTGACGCCGCCGGAGATGCCTACCAGCTTCACATTGGTGTTGGAATAGGCACAGTCCACCTTGCACTGCTCGTAGCTGCGGGTGCTGATGAAGGAGGCGGGAGACACAGCGAAGGACTTTTTTCCGCAGGAGGCCAGGCCGGCGGCGATGCTGACCAGGTTCTGCTCCGCAATGCCCACTTCCACGAACTGCTGGGGGTAAGTATCGGCGAAGGAGGTCATGCTGCCGCTGCCCCGGCTGTCGCTGCACAGCACGACAACATTTCTGTCTTTCGCCGCCGCTTCCTTCAGCACTTCGCACATGACGGCCCGATTGGGAATCTTATTCACGAAGCAGCGCCTCCTTCCGTTCTTTCAGTTCCTTGCTGATCGCGGCGTATTCCTCGGCGATGGGCAAATGATGATGCCAGGAGGCCTTATTTTCCATGAGCACGGAGCCCTTGCCCTTGACGGTGTTGGCGATGATCACCGTGGGCATTCCCTTTGTATTCTCCGCCTCGTCAAAAGCGGCGTTCAGCTGCTCCACGTCGTTGCCGTCCTGCACGTCGATCACATGCCAGTCAAACGCGGCAAAGCGGGCGTGCAGATCGTGATGGGCCATCACATCCTCGGTACTGCCGGAAATCTGCAAATGGTTGCGGTCGATGACGGCACACAGGTTATCCAGCTTATAGTGGCCCGCCGCCATCGTCCCTTCCCACACGGAACCCTCCGCCAGTTCCCCGTCGCCCATCAGGGTATACACCCGATAATTCTGTTGATCCATCCGGCCTGCCAGCGCCATGCCGACACAAACAGAAAGGCCGTGGCCCAGGGAGCCGGAATTCATTTCGATGCCGGGCAGGGTGTTGTGGGGATGGCCGATGTATTCGCTGCCGAATTTGGAAAACTGGGCCTTCACTTCGTCCAAATTCAGAAAACCCTTATCGCACAACACGGCATACAGCGTTTCCACGCAATGACCCTTGCTGAGCACAAAACGATCCCGGTCCGGGTCGTTCTGCTTTTCGGGAGAAACATTCATGCGGCTGTACAGGGTCAGCATGATTTCCATGCTGCTCATGTCGCCGCCGATGTGACCGCCGCCGCCGGACACGATGATGTCCAGCACGTCCTGGCGCAGGTCATAGGCTTTTACTGTTAAAGGATTCATAACAACCTCTCTATTCTTTTCTTCTGGGGGAAACCGCTCTTTGCAGTCCAAAGAGCGGTTTCCCCCAGATCCCTTTCCGAGAAAGACGCATTGGGATATGTTTTTATTGATTGGGCTGATGGCGCTCAAACCTCGTCAAAAGTTACATTTTCGCCGTGCAGATACGCCTTCACCTTGTCCTCGATGGGATCGTACAGGTCGGGCGTGACGCCGATGTACTTGCAGGCCTCGTACACGATGGGCACAATGTCGCCGTGAATGGCTGCCACGTGATGGATGTAGGGGCCTTCCACCACCTTGGCTTCCAGGCGCTTTAAGTTGTTCACTTCCACCCACACATAGGTGCCTCTTGTCCAAGGGCCGTCGATGCCCCGAGCGTGCCCCAGCAGGATGGAATACTCGCCCTCGTCGCCGTCAAAGCGCAGCAGGCTCATGAGGCCGTGCTTGGCCTCGGCGGATACCGCGCCGTTCTCCGGGAAGGCCACCGGCACGCAGATGGTGGGCTTTTCTTTGGCGACGGAAATGGGCCAGGGGCCGCAGTGCTGCAAAAGCTCGCCGTTGTCGTTGTCGGGGTGGCGCACCGTCCAGTCGCTGAACATGACCCGGCGCTCGTTCATGCTGGCGGCTTCGGCCATGAGTTGGGAAATAGCGCCGTGAATGTCGGTTTCGCAGACCACCGGAATGCCCTCTTCATTAAGCAGGCTGTTGGCGGCGCAGGGCATGATGTGGATTTCATCCTGCAAAGCGTTCCAGCACTGAATGGCGATGGCGTTGCAGCCGTATTTTTCCGCCAGGGCTTTCATGGCGACCTTCAATTCCGCCACGTTCGCCAGGTAATTGTCCTCGATTTTGCAGATCATGTTGGCCTTGCAGTAATCGACGACCTTCTGAACCTCCGTTTTTTCTTCCCGCCATTTTTTCATTTCGGCGTACAGCTCCGGCAGCGGGATGGGGGCCAATTGGATATTGAATTTTTCCAGCAGTTCCCCTTCATTGCACATGGTGGACCAGAAATCGAAAGGACGGGGGCCGATCTGCAGAATGCGGGTGTGGCGGAACACCTTCACCACATTGCACACCGCCAGGAAGTCTTTTACGCCCCGCTCAAATTCCTTGTCTTCCAGGTTGCAGTTGTTCATATAGGTGAAGGGCACCCGGAAGCGCCGCAGCACCTTGCCGGTGGCGAACAGGCCGCACTGGCTGTCCCGCAGTCTCATGCCGTTGGCATCGGGCCGCTCGTCCCGGGGCCCCCACAGCAGCACCGGCACGTTCAGGGCCTTCGCCAGCCTGGCGCACTCATATTCCGTGCCGAAATTGGCGTGTGGAATGAACAGGCCGTCCACCTTTTCCCGCTGGAATTTTTCGATGATCTTTTCCAGCCCCGCGTCGTCGTAAAGCAGGCCTTCTTCGTTGATGTCATCGATGTCCACAAAATCAATGTTCAATTCCCGCAGCCGGTTAGCGGTCAGCTTGCGGTATTCCACGGCGGCCGGGGCGCTGAAAATAGCCCGGCGGGTGGGGGCATAGCCCAGTTTGATATGTGCGCTCATGGTAAGATCCTCCCTTTCTTTTTGGCCGTTGTTTATTCAATCAATTGATAAGTGACCGTCCATGTGCCGGAGCCGGTTTCGGCCTGCCATTGGCCCTGGCCGTTCCGGACAAAGCTCAGCTCGCTTTCCGGATTTTCCGCGCCTTTTTCCAGAATGATGGACGCGGAAGCGTTCACCGGCACCCGCGCCGTTAACGTGATTTTTCCTTCGTCCCGCGTCCAATGAGAAGATACGGGGCCGTATACGCTGTCGTATTCCCCCCGGACCCAGGCAAGGCCTCCGCCGGTCTGAGGCGCGATGACGGCATGGCGGTAACCGGGCTGAGCCTCATCAATTTCCAGGCCCGCCGCCGCCCGGTACAGCCATTCCCCGATGGCCCCATAGGCGTAATGATTGAAGGAGTTCATGTCCGGGCTCCACATGGTGCCGTCGGGCTTCAAGCCGTCCCAATGTTCCCAAATAGTGGTAGCCCCGGCCTTGACCTGATACAGCCAGGAGGGAAAATCCTCTTTTAAAAGCAGGTCATAGGCTTCCTTTTTACAGCCGTTCTGGCTGAGCGCGTGGCAGAAATAGGGCGTGCCCACAAAGCCGGTGACCAGATGGCCGTTTTCTTTTTTCAGCAATCGCTTCAGCCCTTCCACCGTGCCGGGGATTCCCTTTTCCGGAATCAAACGGAAGTACAGGGCCACAATGTGGGCCGTCTGGGTCTGCACGGTCATGACGCCGTTTTCGTCCAGGAAAGCGCTTTGGAACTTGTCCGCGATTTTTTCATAAAGCGCCGTATATTCCCGGGCAAGCGCGCTTCTTTTCAAAGCCTTGCAGATTTTCACGAACAAACCCGTGGAATAAGCGAAATAGGCGGTGCAGGTGAGATCGTTGGGCGTCGCGCCCCAATAGCTGCCGTCCTCCGCATCCAGGGCCACCCAATCGCCGAACTGCAGCTTATAATTCCAGATATAGTCCTTGGCGTGGTCCCGCATGAAATCGATCCAGGCCTTCATGCTGTCAAACTGATCTTTCAGGATTTGGGTGTCCCCGTAGGTCAGATACAGTGTCCAGGGCAGAATCACCGCCACGTCCGCCCAGGCAGCGGCGGAATGGATGCCCTGGCTGAGCAGCCAATCCTGCGTGGCGGGGAAGTATTGCAATTGGTTGGGCACCATATGGGGCACGCCGCCTCCGGCTTTTTGCTGATCGATGGCCACGTCCCGCAGCCATTTGCGGTAGAAAGCGTAGGTATTGCGCAGGAAAGAGGCGGTGCGGCAGAAAATCTGAGCGTCTCCCGTCCAGCCCATGCGCTCGTCCCGCTGGGGGCAGTCCGTGGGAATGTCCAGGAAATTGCCCCGCAGGCTCCATTCGATGTTGCTTTCCAATTGATTGAGCAGGGGATTGGAACAGGCAAAACGCCCGGTTTTCGCCATCTGGGAATGAATGACGCAGGCGGCAAAATTCTCTTTTTTGATTTCCTCCGGCCATTCCTGGATCAAAGCGTAGCGGAAGCCCTGGAAGGAAAAGCGTTCATCATAGGTGATCGGCTGATCATCGCGGCAGATATACCGGATTTCCGCCAGCGCTCCCCGCAGATTGTCAAAGTACGCGTTGCCTGCCGCGTCCAGCGTTTCAAAGCAGCGAAGATGCGCCATAGCCCCCGCTTTGCCCCGCACAGTAAAGCGAACGTGACCCGTCAGGTTCTGGCCGAAGTCCAGCACGGTTTCTCCCTTGGGGGTTTTCAGAATTTCCCGCACCGGCAGTTCACACAGGATTTTCGGCCGGGAAGCGGCCTGCGGCGTAAGGATGCCCAGGGGCACGCTGACGGTATCCACGGGCCGCCACAGAATGTCTTTCGGGCGGTATTCCTGGGCGAAGCGGCGCTGGGCAGCCTTTTCCTCGTCGGTGTAGCTTTCTTTCAGGCGATTCAGCAAAGGGGGAGCAGGCTGCTCGTTCCGCGCTCCGCTCCTTTGCGGCGCAAAGCCCGGCGCGTTCCAGCCGGGCTGCTCCAGCCGGGCGTCGTACCGTTCGCCGTCATAAATCTCGGAGAAGATCACGGGCGACGCGCAGCCCAGCCAGCTTTCATCCGTGACGACGGTTTCCTCCGTGCCGTCCTGATAGCGAATCGTTACTTGGGCCATCAGCGCGGTACGGTTCCCATAGGTGCAGCGCTCGTGCACAAAGCCCATCATGCCCTTGTACCAGCCCGCGCCTACATGGGCTCCCAGCACGTTTTCACCCTGCCGGAGAAGCCTGGTCGCTTCCCAGGTCTGGTAGCACAGATGCTCGTGATAGCTGGTCCAGCCGGGCAGGAACTGTTCTTCGTTTACCTGTTCGCCGTTTATATAGACGTGATACAGGCCCAGCGCGGTGGCGCACACATAGGCTTCCTTCACGGGCTTTTCGATGCGCCAGCTTTTGCGAAGATAGGTGCCCTTGGAATTGACCCAGTCGTTTTCCGTTTCTGCGGTAATGAAGGTTCCTTTCCAGCGCCCGCCTGTCATGCCGGTGAGAAAGGAAGCTGTTGCCCAGCCGCTTTCTTCCGCTCCCGCCCATACCTTTGCCCGGATAAAATACTTCCGGCAGGGAAGCAGGGAAACATCCGGCAGCGGAACTGAACGGGATTCGTCGCTGTCCACCCGTCCGCTGTCGTACAGGGGATGTTCAAAAGTTTCCGTTTCAGCAAGCTGCCATTGATAGGCGCTTTGCCGCACGTTCCGCCCGTCGCTTTCCAACGCCCAGCCAAGCTGCGGCATTTCCTCCGCCCCCAGGAGCGGTTGATCCTGGTAATCCAGCAGGATTTTTTGAATGGCAATCACGGCAGTTCACCCCCGTCCTTGTCCAGCCTGAGAATCCACACGTCCCGGCCCCGGATGGTTTGCTTCCCGGATACGTATTCGTCCGTGATCCGGTTCGTCAGTTCCGCTTTGCCGAAATCCACCTGGGCGTCTTCGACGTTATGGTTGATCACAAAGACTGTGGTTCCCTTTTCGCCCGCCCGGCGGGTGATTTCGATGCCGGGATCGGCGGAGAATAGCCCTTTCAGCCCTGTATCGGCGCAAATTACATGCAGCAGATCAGCAAGGAAAGCATCCTCCGGCTGGGTGCCGATATAATAGGCCGTTCCCTTGCCAAAATGATTTTTGGCTGCGCAGGGCATTCCCGCATAGAAATCGCTTTCGTAATGAGCCAGCGGCTGCGCGGCGCGGCAATGCAGCAAATCGCAAAGGAAGGTGCATTCGTAGCGTTCCCGGGGGAAACCCGCGCTTCCTTCCATCACCATCCGGTTGTGTTCATCCGGCCGCAGAGCGTCCGTTTCCTCCACCCAGACGCCCAGCACGTCCCGCAGCTTGCCGGGGTATTCCCCGAACACGCACCGGTCGTTTTCATCCGCCAGACCGCTCATGACGGTGGCAATCAGCGTGCCGCCGTTTTTTACATATTCGGTCAATTGTTCCGCGACCCCGGGCTTGGTCATGTACAGCATGGGCGCCACCACCAGGGAGTAACCGGAATAATCCGTATCGGCGGCGGGGTTCACAATATCCACCGGGATGTTTTGATCGTGGAAGGGCTTGTAATACCGGGCCAGGGTTTTCAGATAATCCATGTCCTTGCTGGGGCCGCTGGCAAGCTCCAGGGCCCACCAGTTGTTCCAGTCCATGAGCAGGGCGGCCTTCGCCGGGGTGCGGGCCCGGAGGAAGGAATCGCCCAGCGCTTTCAGCTCATGACCTAACTTTTCCGCCTCCCGGAACACCCGTGTGTTTTCGTGCCCCGCGTGGCTGATGATGGCCCCGTGGAATTTTTCCTGCCCGGCCACGGATTGGCGCATCTGGAAAAACAGGCAGGTGTCCGCCCCGTGGGCCATGGCCTGGTAGGACAGAAGGCGCACTTCGCCGGGCCGCTTTAATTTATTGTAGGGCTGCCAATTCTGCTGGTTGGGGGACTGTTCGGTGAGCACGAAGGACTGGCCGCCCTTAAGCCCCCGCATAATATCATGCTTCATGGCCACGAAATGGGGCGGGTCCTGGGGCCAGGGGTAATTGTCCCAGCCCACCACGTCCATTTCTTTGGTGAAGGTGAACTGGTCCAGCTTTTTGATAAAGCCGCTCATGTTGGTCAGGATAGGGATTTCGGGGTTGTAGCTTTTCAGCACGTCGTATTCATTCCGGAAGCATGCGGCAGTGGAATCCGTCAGAAAACGCATATAATCCAACTGAATGGCTGGATTGAAGCGGTAATCGTCGTTCAACTCCGTGGGCAGGGTCACTTCCTCAAAGGAATACACCGTGCGCCCCCAGAAGGAAGTATGCCACCGTTCGTTCAGCCCTTCCACGCTGCCGTAGCGCTTGCGCAGCCACAGCCGGAATTGGGCCTGGCAGTTGGGGCAATAGCAGCTTGTTCCGTATTCGTTGCTCACGTGCCACATGGCCAGGGCGGGGTGATGGGCATAGCGCTTTCCAAATTCATGGGCGATGGCGGCGGCCCGCTCCCGGTATTTCAGGCTGTTCACGCAGAAAAACACCCGCATGCCGTGGGTGCGCTTTCTGCCCTGAATATCCACCGGCAGCACCTCGGGGTACCGGGTGGACAGCCAGGCGGGCTGAGCGGTGGTGGGAGTAGCCAGGCAGACATAAATGCCGTTTGCCCAGATCGTGTCGATGATTTTGTCAAGCCAATCAAAATCATACACGCCTTCGTCCGGCTCCAGCTTGGCCCAGGAAAACACCGGCAGCGTCAGCAGATTGATGCCCGCCTTTTTAAACAGGCGCATATCCTCCCGCAGCGTTTGTTCATCCCATTGGTCGGGGTTGTAATCCCCGCCGTAATAGATCCGGTCCGCCTGCTTCATGGCATTTTCCCCCGTTTATCTCGTTTTCACGCTGTCCCGCATCACCAGTTCCACGCCCACTTCGGTTTTGATAAAGCAGGCGCTTTGCTTTTCCGGCAGGGCAAAGAGAGTGTGCACCACGGTTTGCCCCAGCTCCTGCCGGAATACATGCACGGTGCTCAATTGGGGCGTGCAGGCCAGACAGATGGAGGTATCGTCCATGCCGATGATGGACACATCCTCCGGTACCTGGTAGCCCGCCTCCCGGATGGCCCGCATACAGCCGATGGCCATAATGTCGTTGCCGGCAAAGAAGGCTTCCGGCAGGCGCTTTCCCGCCTGGAGCAGGGCTTTCATATCCTCATAAGCGCCGTTCATGGTGGGCCGCACCGGCCAGATTTTCTCGTTCTCCAGGGAAAGGCCGTACTTGTTCAGGCCCTCCGTTAATCCCCGTTGCCGATCCGTCATATTATTGAAACCGATGCTGCTGGTAATGTGCTGAATGTCCCGATGTCCGGCGGCGTACAGCGCTTCGGCGGCCAGGTACCCCGCCTGCCAGTTGTTCATCACCACGGAATGCACCTTCTGCAGCCGGAACAGATTATCCAGCACCACCATAGGCGAACGGAAATCGGAGAACTGCTTCAGCTCTTCTTCGTTCATTTCCGTCCCCAGTAATATGATACCGGCGCATTCCTCGCTGCGGAAGGCGTTGATTTGATTGACATAATCCGCGTCCTTCTTGGCGCTTACATGGCTGATGAGCAGCTCCAGCTCCATACGATGGCACTCCAGCTGAATGCTTTCGATCAGCTCGGAAAAAAACTGGGTGTCCATCACCACCATGCCGTGGGAACGGAAAATGATCAGGCGGACGTGGCGGCTGGCTTTCGTGCTTTCCCGGCTCAGCTGATACCCCATTTCCTGAGCGATGGATAAAATATGTTCCTGCACCGCTTTGCTGACGCCCGCCCTTCCGTTCAGCGCGTTGCTGACCGTGGCGGGAGAAACGTTGGCGCGTTTGGCAATATCTCTAAGGGTATACTTCATAGGAAAAGCCCCTCTCATCTTGGTTTTTGCTTTCCTCTACATTATAAAAAAGAAATAAACAAACGTCAATTGGAAACTAAATATTTATAAAAAATTTTGTTGAATTTTCTTTTCGCAGCCCGTCTGCCCAAGCGGCTACAAGGGGTGGTTCATCAGAAAATTGAACAACCGCGGTGGCTTGGCCGTGGTAAGCCCGGGCATTTTCCTGCTGAAAGCCCTCCCCCGAAGCGGGATTGGCGCTGCCGACGGCCAGAATCTTGCCGCCCTCGCAGGAAAAATGGATTTCCCGGCTGTCGAAATAGCAGGGATTCCCCTCCGCGTCGGCAATCTGTGCGGTCACCCAGGCCAGGCTTCCCATCCGGGAGGAAGATAATTGAATTTGAGCCGCGGAACCCGGAGTGCGCAGGGAAGCGATGTGTCCCGAAGCATCCACCGCCTTTAAGGTGCCGGGGGTATACGTCAGGTCAAAAGAAGCGACACATTCCTGACAGAACGCCGTTCCCATTTCCTTCCCGTTCAGGAACAGGGTAACGCTTTGCGCAGCGCTATACACATCCACCTGCACGGGCTTTCCCTCGAATCCGGGATAATCCCAGGCGGGATGCCTTTCGGGCCAGGCCCAGTAGGACACGTCGCCGTCCTCATGGTAATGCCCGGGATGCTGCACGGCGATATAAGGACGCTCCAGCGCACCCCACACCGCTTTTCGATAATACCCCGCCGGGGTGACAAAGCCGCACAGATCCATATCTCCGCAGTTGGCCTGGCGCCATGGCCACTTTTCAAAGAAGCCTTCCCCGTCTCCGGGATAACGCCACACATGGCCGATGCCCGCCTCTCCCAGATAGTCCATGGCCGCCCAGGCAAAGTCCCCGATGACGCGGGGCAGGGCCAGCGTTTTTTGCCAGCATTCCAGCGCTTCCTTCGCCACGCTTTCCGTGCCGCAGATAAAGCGATGCGGATGATCCTCCAAATCCTTTTCGTACCGCCGGGACAGGTAATTGTAGCCCGCCACATCCAGCGGAGCCAGGTATTTTTCGCTCAGGACGCTAAAATAATCAATGCTGTCCGGGTCGTCCGCCTGCACATTGGCCGCCAGCATATCCAGCCGCCTCTTGCCGATATTGTTCAGGGCTGCCGTGATCAGGCGGGTATCATCCCTTTCCCGCACAAAATGGCATATTTCTTCGCACAGGGCGAAGCCGTTTCCCGAACCGTCCCGTTCGGGGATTTCATTCCCGATGCTCCACAGGATCACGGAAGGATGATTCCAGTCCCTTTGAAGCATCCTTTCCAAATCCTGCCGCCAGCAATTCTGAAAATGGAGATGATAATCATAGGGATTTTTGCCGATGTTCCAAATATCGGTAAACTCATCCATCGCCAGCAAACCCCATGCGTCGCAGGCGTCCAGAAACGCGGGGGCGGGGGGATTGTGGGCGCAGCGCACCGCGTTAAAGCCCTGTCCCTTCAGGCGGGCTGCCTTGATATACTCTGCGTCCTTCATGCTCGCCGCACCCAGCAGGCCGTTATCGTGGTGCACGCAGCCGCCCCGGAGCTTGATGGGCTGCCCGTTGAGCAAAAGGCCCCTGCCGGTGTCCAGCTTGACTTCCCGGAAGCCCACGGAAACAGAGGCTGCATCCACCGTTTCCCCGCTGGAGCGCAGCTCCGCCGTCAATTGGTACAGCGTTGGCGTATCCGGCGTCCAGGCCCGGATATTTTCAAGCGCCGCTTCTGCGGAAACACTTGGGGCCGCCACCGGTTCTTCCGCCTTGTATACGCTGTTTCCCGCATCATCCTGTAAGGTCAGAAGCAGCGTGAACTTTGAGCTGACAGCTTCCGCGGACACGGGAACCATGACGCTCAGGCGCCATGCGTTTTCCGCCTGACGCGTCTGCACGCGCAGCCCCCGGGGCTCAATGCAGGCCCTGGGACTTTCCAGCAGCCAGACCGGGCGGCAAATGCCCGTGCCCACATACCAGCGGGAATTTGGCAGGGCGTCGCCGTGCACGTTCACCCGGATTTTTTGCGTCCCCAGGCGAAGATGGGGCGTCATATCCGCCAGGAAGGACACATAGCCGTAGGGCTGCCGGACGAGCAGGGTATCATCCAGATACACCTCGGCATTGGGCAGCACGCCTTCAAATTCCAGCGTGAGCCGCCGGGAAAGCATGTCCTCTGTTATCTGGATCTCTTTGTCATAGATGATGTTTGCCCCCTGAAACCAGCCGCCGGCGCTGCCCGCTTTGCTGTCCGGAGTACGGGGCAAATGTTGGCTGTAATCATGGGGCAGCGCGACGGGCGTATCCCCCGGAACGCCCCAGACGCGGTACGTCCAGCCCTGGCAAAAATCCGTGCTCTTCATGGAAAACTACTCCTTATCCAAGCGAATCACGAAGCCTTCCTCAAAAGGCCGCTCCTCCGGCAGGCGCAGGGTCATCGCTTCCCCATTCCGTTCAAACGTCACCTTGGCTTCCGTGCCCAGCATCCGGGCGGAACGAACGGCGCCCAGTTCGCTTCCTTCCCGCAGAGCGCGCAGGCGAAGGGTGTTGTTTTCCGGGATGCCGAAGCCGATCACATACAGCGCTTCATCGGTCTGGGTATAGCGCACGTCGTCCCCCGTCAGATGGTATTGGCCGCTTTCCAGGGCGATTCCATCCTTCATCTGGGCCTTCAGCCGCTCCGCGTTGTAATCCTCGTTGGCGCCGACCGTTACGCCTTCCCCGGCCACGGTATAGGGCCGTGTGCAGTAAATAGCCTCCCCGTTCACCCGCAGCCATTCGCCGATGCGCTTTAACTGCTTCACCGCGTCGGGATGGAAGGTTCCGTCCTCCCGAGGCCCCACGTTCAGCACCAGGCAGCCGTTTTTGGCGGTTACGTCGGCGATCTGCTGGATCATTTTCCCGGCGCTCTTGTATTTGGGCTCCTGCACGATGCACCAGGTAATGTTGTCCTCCAGCCGGTCGTCCGTCTGCCAGAAGAAGGACTGCCTTTCCGCGAAGCGTCCGCATTCCACGTCAAACACGCCCAGGCCCTGGGGAAAGTCCTCCTGCTTGTAGGTGATGATGCCTTGGGGCACCGCGTCGTAATAATACCGGGCTGCCTGATAGCGGTATTCCTCCGGCAGGATCATCACCCGCCCATCAAAATACAGCACATCCGGGCGGTAGGCCTCCGCCACCTCCCGAATCTTTTCCAGCCAAATGTCGGCAAATTTCTTGTCCGGCTTCCGGTAGGGAATGTACCGGTTGGTTTCCAGGGGCAGAGCCGGGCCGTAATACATCTCATTGGCGGGGTCGTACACGTCCGCTTCGTTGTCCGTGGACATGAACCAGCCCCACAGCCATTGATGGTGGAAGGTAGCCAGATACTTGATGCCCTGTTTGCGGAACGCCGCGGCGCATTCCCCCGCAATGTCCCGATGAGGGCCTGTTTTCACGGAATTGATGGGGTTGATTTTGCTGTCCCACAGGGAATAATTGTCCGCGTGCTCGGTAACGGGGCCGGCATATTTGGCCCCGCTGAGCTTCACCAAATCGGCCCAGGCGTCGGGATCGAAACGCTCCGCTTTGAACATGGGAATAAAATCCTTGTACCCGAATTCGCTCAGCTTGCCGTAATGCTGCTCATGCCACAGGTTTTGCTTGCAGCCCTTTAAATACATGTTTCGGGAATACCATTCGTTTTCGCAGGCGGGCACGCTGTACACGCCCCAATGGAAAAACAGGCCGAACTTGCCGTCCCGCATCCACTGCGGCGCGTCGTGCTCCAGGGGTTTCCAATCCAGATTCCAGCTCATACAGATACCTCCACATGATCAAAAGCAAGAATGGGCAGATAGGTCTGCGCATCCACGATGCAGCCCTCCGGCCCCCGGGGATGCGCGCCGTAGGAAAGGTACGCTTTCCCGACAACGGGCCGGTCGGGAGTGAGCCACAATTCATTTTCCTGCGTGGCAACGTTTTGAACAGCGTTTTCGCCCTGCTCATCGGTCAGCTGAAAATCGGAAGCGTCATGCAGCGGGCGCAGGCGCGTAAAGCCAGTGGCATTGCGGAAAGTCAAGCGGATTGTTTCGCCCTCCATCCGCGCCTCTGTTACGTCCGGCGCTTCAAAGGCCGGACCGCCGTTCAGCGCGCCATGCGCCTGCCGGGCCAGCATTTCGCCCAGCATCACGTTGCCCGCCGCGGAGGAATGGATTTCATCCCCCTGGGGAATCCCTGCGGTTGGCAGAATCCAGACTTTTTCCAGGTTCAGCGCTGCCTGCCGCTGGATCTCTTTGATTTTTCCCCAGGCGGCGGCGTCGGGCTGGGTTTCGTAGCGGTTCAATTGGAAGGTGAAAAAGGGGATTTCCCAGCCCAGCTCCCGCCGCGTGTCTTCCGCCATCCGGGCGAAGCTGTCCGCATAAGCGGCGGCGTTTTCTTGATCCGCGTCGGCGCAGCCCTGATACCAGAGAATCGCGCGCACGCCCCCCGCCGCCTGAATCTTCGCTGCCATATTGCGGTACAAATCACCGTTCCGGCGTCTGTCCCACCGGGCCATGGGAGATCCGCCCTGGGCAGCCTGAACGAGGCCCACGGGCAAGCCGGTATAATCCGCGTACCGACGGCCAAAGGACAGGAAGGGCGAGGTGCCCGTGACGCTCATGGGGGCGTTCACGCAGTCCGCCGCGTCCGTGGCGTCGTTCATGGGGTGGGCAGCCATATCCCATTTGCCGCTGTTGCGCTGCAGATGCACGCGCACGTCCGGCGGGTCAAAGGCCAGGCCCTTGGCGTATCCCGCTGCGTTGGACTGGCCCGCCATGCAGAACACGTCCCCCACGCCGATATGCACCCGGATGTCCCCCCGGAACATCCAGTGCTCCCCCGTCGCCTTCGATACCGCGTCCAGGGAGGTTTCCAGGCGGTAAGGCCCACCCTGGGGAAGCGTAATGTCCGCTTCCCAGCTGCCCTTCACTTCTTCCCCGGTCAGGACATCCCCGCCGGTTTGACGGCTGCAGGCCGTCCAGGGAATCATGATGCATTGGTCCTGCTCGCTGACCAGCCGCCACACGGGGGTCGCGGACCGGACGCCCGCCCGGATAGCGCCTTTTTCCAATTCCCAGCGGCCTTTCAGCGTTGCTTTCGCTTTTCCCTTATGCCGCTGCAGCACCTGCCAATCCTGCAGGCCGGTGATGATTTCCACGCCGTAAAACATAAATACAGCCTTCCATCGATTCAGTTTATTTTGATCGGACGATTGTCCGCTGCTTTCAATGCCGGGCGGAAGCGCTTTGGCTTCCGATTCGATATTGCAAACCTGTTCCTTTGAAAACGCGGGCCGGGAGGGAACCTCCCAGCCCGCGAAGGGTTTTCGGGGAATTACTTATAGTACTGCAGGGATTCGATGTCGGTCTTTTCGTTCAGGGTCTTGAAGAAGCCGTCGAAATCTTCGGTCTGGCTCTTCACGCCCGCCACATAGGCTTCCCAAGCGGCGTCGTCATTGATATCCAGTTCGCCGGTGATGAACTGGTTGGCGCCCACCTTGGAATACTTTTCGCAGGCGGAGGTCAGCGTGGACTTCATCTTGCTTTCTTCCTCGTTCAGGTGGGTCAGAGGAGCGCGGTCATAGGGAGAAATGGAATCGGGGCCGCCGTTCACAGCGGTGTCGATCCAGTACTTGCCGTCATAGTAGCCCTTTTCAGCGGACCACCAGGGTTCGGTGGAGGAGTACTGCAGGATGGTGGAGAAGATCTGGGGCACGAAGGGGATGCCGGTGCGGGCGCTGGCGGAAGCCATGATGCCGCGGTCAGCCAAGGCCTGGCCGGGATTCTCGGCGTTCAGGATCTCATCCACATAGGTGCGGGTGCCGTCTTCCAGGGTCACGAAGTCTTCGCCTTCCACGCCCCAGTTCAGCATCTTGTAGATGTCTTCGGAATACTGATAGTCGATTAGGCGCACAACATATTCGGGATATTCGGTGTCAGCGCTGATGATGATGCCCATGGTCAGGGTGGTGCCCAAGTTCTTGCCGTTCAGCTTGGAGCCCCACTTCCAGGCGGTGCCGAACTGAGAGGAAGGCAGGTAGGCCAAGCCCCATTCCATATCTTCGGAAACCTTGGCCTGGTTCCAGGACTGCACGGAGCCGGCCCAGTTGGTGGGAACGATCAGGATGTTGCCGTTAGCAGCCTTAGCGTCGCAGCTTTCATCGGTGGCGTATTCGGGATCGATGTAACCGGCGGCGTACAGCTCGTGCATTTCCTTCAGCATGGTGCGGAAGTTGTCCTCAATGGGGCCGAAAGCCCATTCGGTGCCGTTCCAGTAGGTGGTGTCCCAGGTATGGAAGGTGCCCACGAAGCCACGGAAGAAGGCCATCCAGGAAGCGCCGTTGGACATGACGTACTTGGCGTTTTCAATTTCACCGGCGTCGATCTTTTCCTTCAGGAAGGCGCACAGCGCTTTGAATTCTTCCCAGGTGGTGGCGGGCTTCAGGTCGTACTTCTTCAGCACGTCGAAACGATAGGCGTAAGCGGAGAAGCTCTGGCCGCCGGCCAGGTTCAGGTCGTTGTCATAACCGTCCCAGAACACATAGGAGGTGCCGTCGTCGTTGAGAACGCCGTTCCAGCCGCCTGCCTTGCCTTCCACAAATTCAGGATAGTACACCAGGTAATCCTTGTAATCCATGATGTCCAGCACCAGGGAATCGCCGTCCTCGTCCTTGCCGTAGCCGTTCACCAGGGTGCCCTGGGAATAGGTGTTGACGTCGGACAGGTCGCCCGCGGCCAGGTTGACGGATTCATTGTTGCGGAAGTCGTTCCAGGGCGCGATCTGCCAGGTGATATCCAGCTTGCAGCCCAGGTATTCTTCCACCTTTTCCTGCCACAGCTTCTGCATCTTGGTGGGCAGCTGGTCGGTGCCCCAGTTGGCGGTGGTGACGGTGAGCTTCAGGGTGTTGTTGGGAAGCTCGGGGAAGGTGAGGCCGTCGCGGTTCATAGTGCCCTCAGCGGAAGCAAAGGACACGCAGCCCAGCAGCAGGGCCAGCACAAGGATCAGCGCGAGAGTCTTTTTCATGGGGAGTCCTCCTTTACATATTTAATTTCACCGCGCAAACGCGGAAAAATCCAGCTTTCATTTTGGGCTGCTTTTATCCTTTGACCGCGCCGACCTGCATTCCCTGCTCGAAATACTTCTGAATGAAGGGATAGATCAGCAGCAGCGGGGCGATGGTGGCCACCAGGCAGGCATATTGCACGTTCTTGGGATTCACCTGGCCGTTGGTCAGCATGATGTTGGCGTCGCCGCCGAAGGAAGAGCCCATGGAATTGGACGTGAACACGATGGAGCGCAGGATCATCTGGATGGGATGGCGGGAAGCGTCCTTGATATAGAGCAGGGCGCTGAAATAGCTGTTCCACATACCCACGATGGCAAACAGGGAGAAGGAAGCGATCAGCGCCTTGGACAGGGGCAGGATCACGCTGATCAGGATGCGCACCTCCCCCGCGCCGTCAATCAGCGCCGCCTCGCGGATCTCGTGGGAAATGCCCTTGAAGAAGGAGCGGTACATGAACACGTTCCACGCGGACATGCACCCCGGCAGCACCAGCGCCCAGGTGGTATTCATCAGGCCCAGATTGCGGATGTTCAGGTAGGAGGGAATGGTGCCGCCGCTGAAAAACATAGTGATCAGCATGATCACGCTGATCAGGCCCTTCAGCTTGAATTCCTGCACAGACAGGGCGTAGCCCAGGCAGGAGGTCAGCGATACGTTCAGCGCTGTGAACAGCAGGGCGTACCAAATCGTCCACAGATAGGAAGTGTAAATCGTGGCCTTGGAGAACACGATTTCATAACCCTTTACGTTCAGCTCCTGGGGAATCAGGCCCACCGCGCCGCGGGTGATCATGCGGCTGGAGCTGAGCGACACGGCGATCACATGCAGGAAGGGATACAGGATGATGACGCAGAAAAGCACCAGCAGCAGAATCAGCGTGATGTCGAAAGAAATATTGCCGATCCGGATTTTGTTTTTCGGCTTGGAAGAAATCGTTTTCTGGCTCATACCGGCACCTCCTCACCAAATGCTCTGTTCAGGATCGATGAAGCGCACGATATAGTTCGTGCCCACCACCAGGATCAGGCTGACCAGGGAAACGAACAGGTTCACGGCGGTGGCGAATTCAAAGCGGCCGTCCTGGATGCCCATGCGGTACACATAGGTGCTGATGACCTCCAAATCCATGCGGTTGGTTTCGTTCATCATCAGCAGGATCTTGGTGTAATCCTGAGTAAAGATATTGCCCGTGTTCAGAATCAGCACCACGGTGGTGGTGGGCAAAATGGCGGGCAGGCAGATGTGGCGGATTTTCTGGAAGCGGTTGGCCCCGTCCAGGTTCGCCACGTCATACAGCGAAGTATCCACGTTGGACAGGGCGGACAGGTAAATGATGCTGCCCCATCCTACGCCTTGCCAGATGGCCGAGCCGATGAACATCGGCATAAAGAACGCCGAGCCCGCGTTCATGTTCACCCTCGCCATGCCGAACATTTCCCGCACGTTGTTGAACAGGCCGTCCAGGGAGCCGAAGGTGTTCAGCATGGAGCAGATGACCACGATGGAAATGAAGTGGGGCAGATATGAAATGGTCTGGACGGAGCGCTTGAACCATTTGGAGCGCACTTCATTCAGCATCAGCGCCAGGATGATGGGCATGGGATAGGTAAACAGCAACGACAGGATGCCCACCTTGACGGTCTGCAAGATGATGTGTTCGCAGTTAACGTTATTAAAAAATTCCTGAAAATTTTTGTACCACGGGTTTAGCCACGCGCTGCCCCACACGCCCTTCTTGGGCTTGTATTTTTTAAAGGCGATCAGCACGCCGTACATGGGCACATACTGGAACAGAATCACCACGGCCAGCGGGACCAGGCACAGGGCCACCAGCGCCCGCTGCTGCCACAGGATGCGAAACCATTTTTTCAGTCGTTCCCACGGCGTTTTCTTGGTGATGGTATGCATTGCGGCCGTGTTGCTCATAAGCATTCTCCTTTCACCCGGAAGATGAACGCAGATTACTAAACAATTACTAAACAAAGCTCTCTATCCAGTTCAATTATAGCACGATTATCGCGCTTGATAAATGGGAAATTTGGAAAACAATTTTACATCAATTCCATTTTTAAACAGTGTTATCGTCTGTTTACTAATTTGTTCAGTAAAATTTTACTGCAAAATTTTAAATATGGCAGGAAATTCAATTTTCATGTATAATACATTAAACAGGAATCCTGTGCGCTGAACGAGCTGAATCCCCAGAGCAAGAAACGGAGGAATACCATGGCTGCCGCAAATCACGTTTCCTCTCCCGAACAGGCTTTTCTTTCTCCGCCCGCGCAGTTTCGCGGGGTGCCCTTTTGGGCGTGGAACTGCAAAGTAACAAAAGAAAAGATCGACCGCCAGGCGGCATATTTTCAACAGATGGGTATGGGCGGCGCTATGGTGCACCCCCGGACAGGGATGGATACCCCTTATTTATCGGATGAATACTGGACGCTGGTCGCCTACGCGGAAGAAAAGCTGCGGGAAAAAGGCATGACCTGCTGGCTGTACGACGAGGAACGTTTTCCATCCGGCGCGGCAGGGGGCTTCGTGACCCGGAACATGCGGTATCGGGCCCGGTATATCGTTTTGTCTGATCATCCATTGTCCGGCTATTGCGAAAGCAAAGCGGTCTTTGACAGGCAGATAGACGCTGGAGAAAAGCCCAGGGGGTATTTTCTGTGCGATTATCAGATTGGATTTGACAACGGTTTTCTTTCTTCTTATAAAAAAATGCAAGCGGGCGGCAATTACCACGCCTATGTGGAATTGATGGAAGAAAGCCCCTGGTTCAACGGCGAAACCTATGTGGACGTATTCAATCCACGGGCGATTGATGAATTCCTGCGCGTGACCCACGAACAATACTGGGAAGCGCTGAAGGATCACATCGGCAAATCCGTTCCCGCCATTTTTACGGACGAGCCCCACATGAAGGGCAAGCACTGCCTGCCCACCGTCCAGGCAGGCCGCGCCACCCTGGCCTATACAGACGATATGAACGATACCATCCGGGCGGCTTACGGGACCGAGCTTCTGGAGATTCTGCCGGAGCTGGTTTGGGAACTTCCGGAAGGATACAGCGTATGGCGCTATCGGTATCATGAGCATGTGACCGAACGCTTTGCCGCCGCCTACGGCGATCGGATCGGCGCCTGGTGCGGGCGGCACGGCATCGCCTATACCGGCCATTTCCTGTCCGAGCGCACGCTGTTTTCCCAGACCCTGGCCCTGGGCGAAACCATGCGGCAGTACCGCAGCCAGCAACTGCCCGGCATCGATATTCTGGCAGGCCAATTGGAGCTGACCACCGCCAAGCAGGCGGAGTCCGTCCGCCGCCAGATGGGGCGGCAGGGGCTGGTATGCGAAATGTACGGCGTGCTGGAATGGGACGTAACCTTCCGCCAGCATAAGCTGCAGGGGGATTGGCTGGCCGCGCTGGGCGTCACCACTCGCGTGCATCATTTGGCTTTTATGGGCATGGGCGGCGAAGCCAAACGGGATTGGCCCGCGGCCATCGGCTGGCAATCTCCCTGGTGGACGCAGTATGAATGGCTGGAAACCTATTTTGCCCGCGTCAATATGCTGCTGACCCGCGGAACCCCCGTCACCCATGTGGCGGTGCTGCATCCCATCGAATCCTTCTGGCTGCTGTTCGGGCCCAACGATCAAACCCTGGCCCGCCGGGAAGAAATGGACGGACAGTTTGAAAACCTGGCCCAATGGCTTTTGTATGGCGGGATTGATTATGATTATTTGTCGGAAGCCATGCTGCCGGACCTGTGCGAACAGGGCGGCAATTCGCTGCGGGTAGGACAGTGCGCCTATGACGCGGTGATCGTACCGCCCGTCCTCACCCTGCGGGAATCCACCCTGCGCCGCCTGAATGCTTTCCTGAAAACGGGGGGTTCTTTGATTGTATTGGGAGACGCTCCGGAACTGATCGACGGCGTACCTTCGGCGAAGGCAAAAGCGTTATGGGAAAAGAGCCGCCGCGTACCCATGGAACGCGCGTCGGTGTTGGACGCGCTTTCCGCCCAGCGGGAAATCGAGGTGCGCAGCCAGGCCACGGGCAGCCTGTCTGACAATTTGTTTTATCAACTGCGCCAGGATGGGCAGGAGCGGATTCTGTTCCTCTGCCACGTACGGGACGAAATACCCGCCCGGCCCCGAATCTACCGTATCCGCATCAGGGGCCTGTGGCGCGTTCGGCGGATGAACGCCCTGGATGGCGCCGTACAGGAAATGGGCGGCGCACAGGAAAACGGCTGGACAGAAATCCTGTGGCCCTGCGATCCCCAGGACAGCCTGCTCTTGCGTCTGATCCCCGGCGCGTGCAATCTTCCCGATCCGCTGCCGGAGAACCCAAAGGCGTTTATGAAGCTTTCCGAAACGGAGGATTTCACGCTGGATGAACCCAACGCCCTGCTGTTGGACCGGTGCGAGTACGTATTGGACGAAGGCCCCTGGCAGCCTGCCGACGATGTGCTCCGGGCTGACAACGCCCTGCGGAAGCAAATCGGACTGCCGCTTCGCAACGGCAATCAGGTGCAGCCCTGGCTGACTCCGGAGGAAGACACGCCTGGGCATACGGCCTGCCTGCGTTACCGCTTCTATGCTGAGGAGGCTGTGGACGGCCTACTTCTTGCCATGGAACAGCCGGAAAAAGCGGAAATCACGCTGAACGGCGCGCCTGTTTCCAACGGATCAACAGGATGGTATGTGGATGAAGCCATTCAAACCCTGCCTTTGCCGCCGGTGCGGCAGGGAGAAAACGTGCTGACCCTGCGGGTGCCCCTGTCCCGCCGAACAGACCTGGAAGCCCTCTACGTTTTAGGGCGCTTCGGCGTG
Organism: uncultured Eubacteriales bacterium; assembly: GCA_900320085.1. Lineage (GTDB taxonomy): Bacteria > Bacillota > Clostridia > Christensenellales > Aristaeellaceae > RUG563. The sequence continues at coordinate 7,884 of ONRC01000016.1, read as the reverse complement.
CGCATCGCCGGTACGGAACTGACCTTGACCGGCGCGCCTGAACGCCTGGCGCTGGACGATCTGACCCGCCAGGGCCTGCCCTTCTATACGGGGAATGTCACCTATCGTTTCCGTGTGCGGCTGAACGGGGATCATCCCCACGTGTTCCTGCATATCCCGCACATGGCGTCCCCTGTGGCGGCTGTGCGGGTGGACGGGCAGGAAGCGGGAAAAATCGCCTGGGCTCCTTATCGGGTGAAGCTGCCTTTCCTGCAAGCGGGGGAACACGAAATCGAAGTGACCGCTTTTGGCAGCCGCTTCAACGGCTTCGGCACCCTGCACAATGCCAACCCCAACTATAAATGGTACGGCCCCGACGCCTTCCGCACCACCGGCGACGATTGGACGGACAATTATCTCGTCCGGCCCAGCTATATCACTTCGCCCATTGAACTGATGGAGGACATGGAATGAATATCGAGCATCTTCTGACCCCGTACAAATATGGAAAGCCCATTCTGTCCGGCACGGGCACGGAAGGCCGTTTTGACCGGAACGCCGTGGACTGTCCCACCCCTTTTCGCCATAACGGACGGTATTATCTGCTTTTCGTTGGCTTTAACGGAACAGGGTACCAGACCGGCCTGGCGGTTTCCGACGATCTGGTAAGCTGGGAAAAATTGGGTGTGATCCTGCCCCGCGGCAGCAACAGGGACTGGGACAAGGTGGGTATGGCGGGCACCGGGCTGCTGATGGAAAACGATCTCTTCGGCCCCCGGACGCTGAAAAAAGCTTTCGGGAAATACTGGATGATCTATCATTCCTATCCACGGACGGGTTATGAAGCTGGTGCGGCGGAAATCGGCTTGGCCTGGACGGAGGATGAAGATTTGCTCCATTGGCATTTCGTGGGCGATCCCATCCTGTCCTGGCGGGATGGGGCGGCCTGGGAGCACGGCGGGCTGTACAAAGGCTGGCTGATGGAACATGAGGGCCTGTTTTATCTGTTCTACAACGCCAAAACGGACGAAACGGAACGGGGTTGGATCGAGCAGACCGGCTTTGCCACCTCCAGGGATTTGCTGCACTGGGAAAGGAATCCTTTGAATCCCGTGCTGCCCGTAACGCCCGGCGCGTGGGACAGCGTGTTTGCTTCCGACCCGGCAGTGTTTTACGACAGCCGGGAAAAGCAATGGGTGATGTACTACTATGGCTTGGGCAACCTGAGCGCCTGCGAGGGGCTGGCGGTGAGCAAGGACTTACTGGCATGGAAAAAATTTCCTATTCCCATTCTGACCATTGGCACCCGGAAATCCGTGGATCAGATTCACGCCCACAAGCCCGGTATCCTATTCGACGGGAAAAACCTGTATCATTTTTACTGTGCCTGCCGCCCTGCCTTAGAGCAGGACGCTACTTTTCCCTATTCCCCGGAACACCGCTGCATCACGGTGGCGCGGGATACAGCATGGACGAAATAAGGAGGTATGATCATGCTCACGTTATCCAAGGATCGCCACTATTTCCTTCGGAATGGAAACCCCTTCTTCTGGCTGGGAGACACGGCCTGGCTGCTGTTTCAAAAGCTGACTGTCGAAGAAGCCATGGTGTACCTGAAAAACCGGGCGGAAAAAGGCTTTACCGTCATCCAGGCTACCCTGGTGCACAAACCCGATTACCGGAACCGGGCGGGCTCTCCCGCCTTGCTGGATGATAACTTTGTCCGGCCCAATCCCGATGCATCGTCGGACGCCTATTGGACCATGGTGCGGAAGCTTGTGGACGCGGCGGCGAAAATGGGATTAGTGATGGCGCTGCTGCCCTCCTGGGGACACTTTGTTTCAAACGGAGCATTGTCCGGGGACGCTGTGGACGTATATGTGGATTTCCTGGCGGAGCGCTTCGGGGACTGTGAAAATGTAATCTGGCTGGTGGGTGGCGATGTGCGGGGCAGCGACGCTCCGGAGGATTTCAACCGCATCGGCAGCCGCCTGCGGGAAAAGTGCCCGCACCAGCTGATCGGCTTCCATCCCTTCGGCCGCTGCTCCTCCTCCCAATGGTTCCAGGACGCCCCCTGGCTGGATTTCCATCTGTTCCAGTCCGGCCACCGGCGGTATGACCAGATCAAGCTGAACCAATGGGATGATAAGGTGGACGCGGAAACCTATGTAGGAGAAGACAATTACCGCTATGTACAGCACGACCGGGCATTGACCCCTGTGCACCCGACGCTGGACGGGGAGCCCAGCTACGAGTTTATCCTCCAGGGCTTGCACGATCCTGCCCAGCCGTATTGGCAAACCCGGGACGTGCGGCGTTACGCCTATTGGTCGCTGCTGGCGGGAGCGGCGGGATTCACCTATGGCAGCAACGCCATCATGCAGTTCTGGCAGGGAACGGAAGAAGGCGCTTTCGGCGTGTTTGAAACCTGGCAGGAAGCGCTGCACAACCCCGGCTCTATGCAGATGACCCACGTCCGCCGCCTGATGGAGGATATCCATTGGCAAACCGGCGAACCGGCCCAGGAGTATTTGGTCAGCAATACGGGCACACAGTACGAATACAACCTGGCGCTGAAAACGGACTGCGCGATCTGCGTCTATACCTATACCGGAAAGCCGTTCTCCGTGGATACCAGCGCTCTTGGTGAAACTGATGCCTGGTGGTTCGATCCCGTATCCGGCGGGAAAAGCTATCTGGGGAAAATCCCATTCCAGAAAAACGTGTGCTTCACCCCGCCGGACCGGCGCTGTGACCAGAACGACTGGATTCTGCTCATCTCCCCGGCAGACTGAAAAAGAGAAACGGTATGGAGGCGACCCTGCATGCGGGCGGACATTGTGCGGCTTCTTTCCTCCTGCTGCCGCACCCTGCCAGGCCATCCCGACAAATGGATGCTTGGTCCCACGGGGAAACGGCTGTGGGTGGATTACCTGGACGGCGCGCCGGGGTTTTCCGGCAGGGTGGATTTTATTCACAAAATGAATCTTCCCCTGCTTTTTTCCGTGCGCTTCGCGGGAGAGGAAGAAGGCGCGTTTTCCCCCGCGCGGGTGCAGTGGCGGGTGAACGAAAGCCGCGTCGATGCCCGGAGAGGCGATTATACCTTTTTTGAAAGAAAGCTCATCACCTGGGAGGACGAAGCCTTGTCATGCCAGGTTTGGGAAAACAAAGGGGATAATCCCCTCACCTTGGAGCTTTGCCTGCCGGATGGAGCCGCTTTGGGGGTTCCCTATCGCTTTCCCGTCTGTCTCCACGGCGTTTCCCCCGTGATGCTGGCAGGCAGCACCGCTTCCTGGAGCAAAGGGCAATTAACAATCGGCCCCGGAGAAAAGCGCGTCTTTTTGCTGGCCGCGGCGGTGGGCCTTTCCGGGGAAGAAAGCGAACTGGCGCGCAGGCTTTCCGCCCTGCTTAAGGAGGAGGACCCTCAGGGGCTGATGGATAAAAAAGCCCATGAGAACGCGCGCTGGCTGGACAGCGTGCCGGATTTTGAATGTGAAGACCGGCAAATCACCGCCTGCTGGTACTACCGGTTTTACCTGATGCGGAAGAACTTGGCGCAGCCGGGCTTGGGCCGTCTGCCCGGCCGCTGCCTGTATGAAGGGCGCAGCCACCGCATGGAGAAAACGCCCTGTCAGGCGTCGGGCTGGGAGTTTTCCCGGGTGATTCCCCTATCCGTGCCTCTGCAGGCGATGGACGCCCGCTGGACCAAGGATGGCCAGGCCGCCCGGGATGCGCTCGGGGCCCTGATCCATTGTGTGGATGAAAACGGTATGTTCGCCGTTACCAGCGTGGATGCCTGCCAAAAAGAATACGCCCATTTCGCCGCATGGGCGCTGTACCAGTATTATCTGGTTTCCGGGGACACCGCGTTCATCCGGGCTGTGCTGCCCGCGTTCAAGCGAGACGCCCGGAACGTATATGAAAGCACCCGCAAAGGCGACGCTCTCCAAATCGAGCGCACCCACGCCCTGACCGGCAAGGAATACCAGCCCAGCTTCTGGTTCTTTACCCAGGATTGTTTTCCGGCCTCCGTTCGCCCCGCCCGGGAAGGCTACACTCCCCTCAAGCGGGTGGACCGATCCGTCTATACCTATCTAAACTTTACAGCCCTTTCCCAGCTGTGCCGCGTCCTCCGGGACGGGGACGAAGGGTATTTTGCCGGGGAAGCGCTGAAAATCAAAAGGGATATTCTGGGAAAAATGTGGGACAGCCCCTCCCGATGCTTCTATGATCTCCACCATGAAACGGATGAAAAGGCCTATGTGAAAAACATCGTGGCCATCTATCCCCTGTGGGCGGATATGACGGAGGAAGCCCATCTGTCCATCCTGGAATATCTGCTGAGCCCGAGTTACTTTGCTCTGGGCTCCGGCTTTGCCTCCTGCGCGTCGGATTGCCCGGTGTTTTCCTCCAACGGCGGCTGGCGGGGGAATTATTTCAAAGGCTCCCACGGCTGCATGTGGAACGGACCCTCCTGGCCCTATACCACCGGCATCGCCTTAGACGCCCTGGCCAGGCAATCCAAAAAATACGGGCACGCCTATGACGCGGCCTTTGAAAAGCATTTGACGGAATATACCCTGGAGCATTTCCGGGCGGGTGATTCCGCCGTGCCTTGCCTGGTGGAATTTTATGACAGCAAAACAGGCGCCCCGCTGAGCGAAGAGGCGGATTACTTCCATTCATTCTATATCGACTTAATCGTTCGCCATCTGGCGGGCATCGAGCCAACGGAAAAAGGCGTGGTCTTTCACCCGCTGCGAACGGAAAGAAGCTATTTTTCCCTGCTGAACCTGCACGTGCGGGGAACAAGCGTGGATGTGTACTATCAAAAGAAAGACGGGCTGCGCTATCCCTATCCCGCGGGGTACGCCGTGTTTGCGAACGGGAAGCTATGTTATCAGGGCAGCGGCAGGGAACCGGTTTTCCTCTTTCCTTATCCTGAGGAAAAGCCTGCCGCGGAGGAAAACGGATAAAAAGGCGGTGACATCATGGCGCATTTTCGCTATATCGGAGAAGAAAACGCCGACACGCGCTTCCACGACGGAGCGCTTCGGCCCATCATCGGCGCTCAGAATGTTCAGGTGATGCGGGCCAACCGGGAGCACCCGGAGCAAAGCCAGGGGCTTTCTTTTACCTATAATCACGCCCCCATGCTGTGCAGGTGGCAAAAAAAGCTGTATCTGATGTACCTGACCAGCCCGGTGCACGAGCATGACGGCCTGAGCCGCGTGATGCTGACGGAGAGCGGCAACGGGTTTTCCTGGGCCTCTCCCCGCCTCCTTTTTCCGGAAATCCCGGTGCCTCAGGGCGTCTACCGGGGCAAAGGGGCGGACAGTCTGCCCCCGGACGCGAAAACAGTGGCGCACCACCGCATGGGCTTTTATCTTTCCCCCGGGGGTGTGCTGCTGGCCATGACCTTTCACGGCGTGTCGCCAAACATTCATATTGCCCCCAATTCAGGCTGGGGCATGGGCCGGGTGGCGCGCAGGATTTTTAAGGATGGCAGCTTGGGCGAAGTTTTCGTGCTGCGGGTCAATGAAAAGGCAGGCTGGAAAAAGGAGCATTTTCCCTATCGGTTTTTTGAAGAAAGCGAGGACAGGGACTTTGTGGCCGCCTGCCAGGAATTGCTGGCAGACGGTCTGGCCACGGGGGCCTGGTGGGAGGAGGAGCGGCTGGATGAAGCCTTTTTCCCGTTAAAAAACATAAAAGCCCCCTCCTTTTGCCCGCTTCCGGACGGCCGTGTGGGCGTCATTGGTAAAATGGGCCTTACTGCCATCAGCCAGGATCACGGCGGCACCTGGTCGGAGCCCGAAAGAATGGACGGCCTGTTTACCGCCACAGGCAAGTGCGCCATGCTGAAAACCGGCGACGGGCGGTACGCCATTGTATACAACCCATCGCCGGATGGACAGCACCGCTGGCCTCTGGCGGCCATTGTGTCAGAGGATGGGTATACCTACAGCCACCTTGCCTGCGTATGCGGCGAGGTGCCGCCCATGCGCTACGGCGGCTACTTGAAGGACTTTGGCCCCCAGTATGTTCGGGGCATCATGCCGGGCAACGACGATTCCCCGGATGGGTACACCTGGCTTGCCTATTCCATGAACAAGGAGGATATCTGGGTACTGCGGCTGCCTCCCCGGCTGGAATGGCGGGAAGACCGACCCGTGCGGGAGGTGTTTTCCCAAATGTCCGGCCCCTTTCCGGAGCGCTGGCACATCTATTCTCCCCAATGGTCAAGGGTGGGCATTGAGGACGGGGCCCTGACCCTGCGCCAAAGCGATGCCTGGGATTACGCCAAGGCCATCCGTGTTTTTCAGGAGGGGGAAACCGCCTGCCTGCGCCTGCTTTTATCCGTCCAGGGCCTGGAAAACGGGGAAATGCACATCGAGGTATCCGACGGGAAGGGCATGAACGCCGTCAGGCTTCTGCTTCGGCGGGACGGACAGGCCGCTCTGCGGGGCGGAGGCGGGCAATGGCCCATCGCGGCGTATCAAAACGGAGACCTGCTGGACATTGTGATCAAAATAGACTGCCGCAAAAAGCGGGTGTCCGCCAGCGTAAACGGAACGGACAGCGGGGATTATATGCCCATTTCTCCCTGCCGCACGGTGGAAAGGCTGACCCTGCGCACGGGAGAAAGCCGCACCGGGCCAACGCTGGAAACAGAGCTGAAAAACATACGCCTGCCCGATGTGCCGGGCGGGGGCGAAAGAGGAAAGGAAGCCGTATACCGGCTGTATCAGGTGGAAATCAGCCCAACAGGATTTCCCAGGATCAAATTGCCTGTGATTCCAAACCAGCGTCCTTCCATCAATGATCACCAATCACCCAACGGTCTGCGTGGTCGATCTGTTTTCACAGGCACGCTATGAACCCTGGGCAGCGGGCAGCAAGAAAAAAACGATGCACCAGAAAGCTCGCCGACAGACGGCCTGACCATAGGCGGCCCGTGCGACGTTTCTCTGGATATTGACCAGGCAATGGAATCTGTGCTGACATGTTTCGATGCCATTGCTTTGATTGAGGATGAGGAACTGTACCGGGCGGCCATCCAGCATTTTGATGAAGGGCTTTTCTACACCGCTTCCGTGGAATTCCGCCAGAGTATGTGGAAAGACTGGTATGAACGCCGTGCCGCCTGCGTCCAGTCCTGGCCGGAAAACGGCGAAGTATGGAGAAACTACCATTCTCCCTCGGAAGAAGTACAGATAACTGTCCGCGTGAAACAGCCCGAAGACTTTGGGATGTTTATCCGTTTTTACCTTGAAGGGGAAGCCTACTCGGGAATGTTTATCGGAGGAGAAGGGAGAGCCAAGGTCAATCTGCCCGCGGGTGAATACATCATGAAGGCTGGCACTGGCAACACATGGTATGGCGGCAGAAAAATGTTCGGCAAGGACGGTTATTATGAAACCTTCACGTTCGACGAAGATGGCACGGAAACGTATGAACTGCAAACAGGCTACAGTTATCTTTTGACAATATACGTGAATCAAGCCGATGGCAAAAGCAGTGTAGGATCAGTGGAGGAAACCTGGGAAAACGTAAGGGAATAAAAGGACGGCTGTTGAACTCGGGATGAAATGATGGCAGCCATCGTCTGCTGAAAACATCCGTGCCACGATCGCAAACGGCAATGCTGTCTCCTGAAAGGGCTTTTTCGCCTGCGGCACCAAGGAAGCGCAGCTTGCGAAGATGATGAAAATGGTCTTTCCAGAGCGATGTGATGATCAGTATCGAAAAGTACAAACAAATGAGCGAAGCACGTGCATATCCTGATTCGCATATGAAACAAAAATGGAGCCTGTGAAAAAAAGTCTGTAAATAGATGAAAAGCACGGCCTTCTGTGATAAGATAAAAATCATAGGAGGCCTGAATCATGGCGAACAAGAAGAAAG
>ONRC01000065.1 GCA_900320085.1 uncultured Eubacteriales bacterium | reverse complement strand
TCCGCTTCATGCGGACATTGCTCGTTTCGCCTGATTTCATCGCCGATGAAATTCCCGCCACAGGCGGTCATCGGCGATTCATCCGCCGGGCCAGAAGCATAACGGCACCAGGCCAAACTTCCGCATTCTCCCCACGCACCAGCGGGAACCAAGTTCATTCGCCAGTTCAAGCTATATCCGCTATTGAGGTCCAGGAGATGAAATCTCCTGGTGCAGGTGCACGAGGGCCGCACAGGCCCTCGCCCCGTTGTGAATTTAAGTGCCCATTATATTATTAACAGATCGGGGAAGGCCGCTGCCTGCCTTCCCCTTTTGCGTTCCTTACGCCGCGGGGACTTCCTCCTCCGCGCCGTAAACGAAGTTGAACAGGGTTTCCGCCGCGTCCCGGAGCCTTGGGCCGGGACGGGAGATTTCGTTGGAATCGGCGTTCAGGATGTGATCGTTCACGACGGCCTTCAGCGCTTCCCAACCGGCGCGGCCCTTGATTTCCTCCACGGGGGTGGGACCTTCGCCGTAGTACATGGTGATGGTCACGATGTAGTCCGGGTCGCGGGCCAGCACCTGTTCCTCGGAGATTTCCGCCCAGCCTTCCACGTCGGCAAAGGCGTTTTCCAGGCCGCACAGGGCGGCCAGCTCGTCCATAAAGGTGCCCTTGCCCGCCGTCCACAGGCCCCACTGCAGGGGGGATACTTCAAAATACACGGTCTTGCCGGTGGCTTCGCTCCGGGCTTTGATGCCGTCAAAGGCGGCCTGCATATCGGCCACCATGGCTTCCGCTTCCGCGTCCTTGCCCATGATCGCGCCGATCAGGCGGATGGCGGTGTAGACGCCCTCGATGTTCTGCGCGTCGCTGACCACCACCTGGATGCCCGCCTGGGCCAGGGCTTCCACCTGCTCGGTGGTCTGGGCCATCGTGCCCATCAGCACCACTTGAGGCTGCAGGGCGATGATTTCTTCGATGTTGGTGTTGTAGCCGCTCTGCACGGAGGGCTTTTCCAGCACGGAGGCGGGATAGTCGCAGTACTCGCCGCGGCCCACCAGGGCGTCTTCGCAGCCCAAGGCGCACAGGATTTCGCAGTCCGCCGCGGTCAGCGCCACGATGCGGGTGGCGGGCTCCGCCAGGGTGATTTCCCGGCCCATCATGTCGGTGAAGGTGACGGCGGTACCTTCCGCCATTGCGCCGAAGGCGGGCAGCAGAAGCAGCAGAGAGAGCAGCATGGCAACGATTCGTTTGGTCATTTTTTGTTCCTCCAAAACATATTCACAAATGAATCCGCGAGGGCGCTTTCAAAGAAAAAGCGTCCCTCCCCAGAGGAACACCAATCAAGCCGGTCCGTTTGCACGGATCGACGCAATAGCGTTTCCCATCCCCAGGGGCAACTGACGATGTAAACAGGTCTCCCGGCTTGGCCTCATCCTACCAACGGAACCTCGAAAAACAAAATGCGCATCTGCTTGTCCGCATTCGCCCCTGCTGTGTTGTCATCAGTCAGCGATGCCCGCATCGCTTTCCTCCTCCGCCTTGCAGGGACAAACGCGGCCTGCGCATCTGTAACATTTTCTTTTCCTGCGGTTCCTTGCGCGTCTTCCCACGGGGTTCGATCGTTTTTCTTACGCCCGCAGTGACATCCTTGCGCGTTCGTCCGCTTCACGGTTACTGGGATAGCCCGGAAATCTCATCCGCGTTCCCATGGCGGCAAAGGCCGGACACTGGCAGCCGCGTCCTTCCCTGCCGTCGCGCATTGCTGCGCAGATACACCGGCTATTCATTTGTCGGTTTGATTATACTATGCGGAACCGGGGGCGTCAAGGAATGCCAAGGCTCTGTCCTGAAAATGTTTTTCATTGAATAATACGCAAGAGTGTGATATAATAACGCCAGTTCACATGAACTATCCATTTTTTAGCAACGCAGGATTTTCCAGAAAACAGACCGTATCAATCCCGGACAGGCAATGAAGAAGGAGTGGGTAAATCATGGCAAAAATCAAACGAATCGGTGTTTTGACGAGCGGCGGCGACGCCCCCGGCATGAACGCGGCAGTCCGCGCCGTGGCGCGTACCGCTTTGGCCAACGGCATTGAATGCATCGGCATCCGCCGCGGCTGGCAGGGCCTGATCAACTGCGACTTTATCCAGCTCACCCGCGCGAACGTGGGCCATCTGCTTTCCAAAGGCGGCACCATCCTGTATACCGCGCGCTGTGAAGAATTTATGACTCCCGAAGGCAGACAGAAGGGCGTGAACACCTGCAAGATGCTGGGCCTGGAAGGCATTGTGGCCATCGGCGGCGACGGCACCTTCCGCGGCGCGCTGGAGCTGTCCCGCCTGGCGACAACGACGTGGGCTGCACCAACTACACCATCGGCTTTGACTCCGCCTGCAACACGGCCATCGAGTGCATCGACAAGCTGCGCGACACCATGCAGTCTCACGAGCGCTGCTCCGTGGTGGAGGTCATGGGCCGCAACGCGGGCTTCCTGGCTCTGTACGTGGGCACCGCCGTGGGCGCTACCGCCGTGCTGGTGCCCGAGCATGTGGAGAGCTTTGAGCAGAACGTCATCGAGCGTATCCGCGGCGCCAAGCTGGCGGGCTATACCCACTTCATGGTCGTGGTCGCCGAAGGCGCGGGCCATGCTCAGGATGTCGGCGACAAGATTCAGGAAGCGCTGGGCATCAAACCCACCATCACCGTTATCGGCCATATCCAGCGCGGCGGCGCGCCCTACGGACGTGACCGTGAAACCGCCACCCGCATGGGCTACCACGCCGTGATGGCCTTCGCCGAAGGCCGCGGCAACTGCGTCATCGGCACCCAGGAGGGCGGCATCGTGGAAATCCCCATCGAGGATGCGCTCAAGATGAAGAAGCACCTCCAGATGGACCGCTACAAGATCATGGAGATCATGCAGTTTGGCGGCAGCCACGACGGCGAGCTGTAATCGAAAATAAAAGCAGGGGAGGAACGGACATCATCTGTTCCTCCCGCTTTTTTCCGGGCCGGGATGCGCCAGAACGGTACGGAAAAGAAATACCCACCCATACAATTGACAACGCACAGGACGGACTGATATAATAAAGCCTCGCAAAAGGAGGTTTTTTTCTTTGATATACGATACGATTCTGGATGCCGTGGGCCACACGCCGATGGTTCGCCTGAAACGGATGGTGGGGAAGGACAGCGCGGAGGTTCTGGTGAAGGTGGAAGCGCTGAACGTGGGCGGTTCCATCAAAACGCGCACGGCGCTGAACATGATCAACGAGGCCGAGAAAGAGGGCCTGATTGACAAAGACACCATTATCGTAGAGCCTACCAGCGGCAACCAGGGCATCGGCCTGGCGCTGGTCGGCGCGGTGCGCGGCTACCGCACGATCATTATTATGCCCGACTCCGTCAGCGAGGAGCGGCGCAAGCTGGTGCGGCATTACGGCGCGGAAGTGAAGCTCATTCACGACGCGGGCGACATCGGCAAGTGCATCGAGGAATGCCTGAACGCCGCGCTGAGCATGAAGCGGAAGAACCCCAAGGTGTTCGTGCCCCAGCAATTCGAGAATCCCAACAACACCATGGCGCAGCGGAACTTTACCGCTCAGGAGATTTTGGAGCAGGTGGGCGGCCCCATCCATGGCTATTGCAGCGGCATCGGCACCGGCGGCACGCTGACCGGCATCGGCGAAGTGCTCAAGGCGCATAACCCCGAAATAGAAATCTGGGCGGTGGAGCCGGAAAACGCCGCCATCCTGGCGGGCGGCACCATCGGCACCCATATTCAGATGGGCATCGGGGACGGCATCATTCCGCCCATTCTGAACCGCGAAATCTATGACCATATCTGCGTCACCACCGACTCCGAAGCCCTGGAAACCGCCCGCCGCCTGGCGCGGGAGGAGGGCCTGATGTGCGGCATTTCCAGCGGCACCAACGTGGCCGCGGCGCTGAAGCTGGCAAAGAAGCTGGGACCGGGCAAGACCGTCGTGACTGTACTGCCCGATACTGCCGAGCGGTATTTCTCCACCCAGCTGTTCGGGGAGTGATCGCGTTGACCGATCGGCAAAACACAAAAGAGCAGCCAAAACCGTCAGGCAAAGCGTCCCATTCCCCTATCGCCCCTGCTGTATCTGCTCCTCAAAAGAAAATAATCAGGGAGCGCGACTGGGCCGACCGGACCGATATGCCTGAATCCGAACCGTATGAAGAAACCTACCGCGACGGCAGCATGAAAAACGAATGCTGGTGAGCACGGTGGAATCAGCGTCCGCATTGCGCACGGGCGCTTTTTTCGTTTTTGTCCCGAAATCTCTTGTCATTTGGGGTTTTTTTGGCTATAATGATGCAAGCGTCAAGCCTGGCGCGGTTTCAAGTTACAGTTTTTTAAGGAGGCATCGACGATGGAAAACGAGATGGAACGCACAAACTTTATCTGGGACGCCATCAATCAGGACTTGGAGGAAGGGCGCGCCCAGACGGTGCACACCCGTTTTCCTCCCGAACCTAACGGCTATCCCCACATCGGCCACTGCAAGGCCCTGGTGACGGACTTTGGCACGGCGGAAAAATACGGCGGCTTGTGCAACCTGCGCTTTGACGACACCAACCCTGCCAAGGAGGACATGGAATACGCCGAGGCCATCAAGCGGGATATCGAATGGCTGGGCTTCCATTGGACGGGCGGCCTGTTCTTTGCCAGCGATTACTACCAGAGATTGTACGATATCGCCGAGGATTTCATCAACCGGGGCCTGGCGTATGTGGACGAGCTCTCCGCCGAGGAAATGCGCGAATACCGCGGCACCCTGACCACTCCCGGCAAGAATTCCCCCTGGCGCGACCGGCCCATCGCGGAAAACCTGGATCTGTTCCGCCGCATGAAGGCGGGCGAATTTCCCGAAGGCCGCTATATCCTGCGCGCCAAGATCGACATGGCGTCGCCCAACATGAACATGCGCGACCCCGCCATGTACCGCATCCTGTACAAGGAGCACTGGCGCACGGGCAACACCTGGTGCATTTACCCCATGTACGACTTCGCCCATCCCCTGTCCGACGCCTTCGAGGGCATCACCTATTCCCTCTGCTCCCTGGAGTTTGAGGATCACCGGCCCCTGTACGACTGGTTCGTGGAAAAGGCTGGGTTCCGGGCGGGGGACGGCAAGGGCTACTTCGGCCCCCGGCAGATCGAGTTTGCCCGCCTGAATATCACCCGCACCGTCATGAGCAAGCGCCATCTGCGCCGGCTGGTGGAAGAAAACTACGTGACCGGCTGGGACGATCCCCGGATGCCAACTCTTACCGCCATGCGCCGCCGCGGCTATCCCGGCAGCGCCATCCGCGCGTTTGTGGAGCAGGTAGGCCTGGCGAAGGCCGACTCCACCGTGGACGTGCAGATGCTGGACGCCTGCGTGCGTGACGCCCTGGGCGATTCCGCGCCCCGGGCCATGGCCGTGCTGAACCCCGTGAAGGTGGTGTTCACCAACGTGCCCGACGATTGGACGGACACCCTCACCATGGGAAACCATCCCGATCACCCCGAGCTGGGTGAGCGGGAAGTGACCATCAGCAAGGAAATCTGGATCGAGAAAGAGGACTTTGAGGAGGTGCCTCCCAAGAAGTTCTTCCGCTTAAAGCCCGACGGCGAGGTGCGCCTGATGGGCGCGTACATCATCAAGTGTGAAAACGTGGTGAAGAACGAAGCAGGCGAGATCGACCATCTCGAATGCTCCATCGACCTGTCCTCCCGCTCCGGCTCGGAAGGCGCCAACCGCAAGGTGAAGGGTACCATCCACTGGGTGGACGCCAACGACTGCGCCGCCTTCGAGGCCCGGCTGTACGACCAGCTCATGACCGAGGAATGGGACACCGCCTCCGCCGAGGAAAAGAAGGACGTGACCAAGTTCGTAAACCCCGATTCTTTGCAGATCGTGAACGGCTACTGCGAGCATACTCTCGTTTCCGCCAAGGTGGGCGACACCTTCCAGTTCCTGCGGATGGGCTACTTCTGCAAGGACAAGGATTCCACGGAGGAAAAGAGCGTCTATAACCGCGTGGTCAGCTTGAAGGACAGCAAAAAGCCCCAGAAGTAATAAAGTAATGATTCCCCTTTTTACGGCTTTCTTGGAAGGGGGTGCGGGGGGAACCATTCTTTGGCCCCCAAAGAATGGTTCCCCCTGCAAAAACAAAAGGAGGAAAACTATGACACAAGTTCGCACCCGCTTTGCGCCGTCCCCCACGGGCTTTATGCACCTGGGCGGCGTGCGCACGGCGCTGTATAATTATCTGTTTGCCAAAAAGATGGGCGGGAAATTCATCCTGCGTATCGAGGACACCGACCAGGAGCGCATCGTGCCCGGCGCGGTGGACGTGATCTACAACACCCTTCGGGAATGCGGCCTGAACTGGGACGAGGGCCCGGACATCGGCGGCGGCTATGGCCCCTATGTGCAGTCCGAACGCAAGAGCCTGTACCTGCCCTATGCCAAAGAGCTGGTGGAGAAGGGCGCGGCTTACTATTGCTTCTGCACCAAGGAAGAGCTGGCCGAGCGCAAGGCCGCCGCGGAGGCCAAGGGCGAAGTGTTCAAGTACGACAAGCACTGCCTGCGCCTGACCAAAGAGGAGATTCAAGCAAAGCTGGACGCGGGCGTGCCTTATGTCATCCGCCTGAACTGCCCCACCGAGGGAGAGAGCAGCTATGACGACGAGGTGTTCGGCCACATCTCCTTCCCCAACAGCGACCTGGACGACATGGTGCTGATCAAGCAGGACGGCATGCCCACCTACAACTTCGCCAACGTGATCGACGACCACCTGATGGGTATCACCCACGTCATGCGCGGCATGGAGTACCTGAGCTCCACGCCCAAGTACAATAATCTTTACCGTGCCTTTGGCTGGGAAATTCCCACCTATGTGCACCTGACCACCGTCATGCGAGACAAGGAGCATAAGCTGTCCAAGCGCGACGGCGACGCCTATTACAGCGACTTCATTGATAAGGGTTACCTGAAGGACGCCCTCATTAACTACCTGGCGCTGGTAGGCTGGAACCCCGGCACCGACCAGGAGTTCTTCACCATGGACGAGCTGGTGCGGGCGTTCGATGTGAAGCGCCTGAATACTTCGCCCGGCATCTTCGACGTGACCAAGCTGGACTGGATGAACAGCCAGTATGTGGCGAAGATGGACTTTGACAAGTACCTGGAAATGGCTACCCCCTGGTTCGATCAAGTATTGGCGGGCAAGGGCATGGACTACCGCCGCCTGGCGGAGTTGATGCAGAGCCGCACGGACATTTTCAGCCGCATCCCGGAGAAGATTGCTTTCCTGGCGGACATGCCCGACTATGACACCGCCATCTTCTTTAACAAGAAGCAAAAGAGCGATGAAGCCGTGGCCCGCGAGGTGCTGCCCATGCTCCTGCCCGTGCTGGAGGGCATTGACGACTGGACGGAAACCGCCATCCACGACGCCGTGATGGCGAAGATCCCCGAGTGGGGAAAGAAGAACGGCGCGGTGCTCTGGCCCATGCGCATCGCCATTTCCGGCATGGAGAGCACCCCTGGCGGCGCGTTTGAAATCGCTTACCTGCTGGGCAAGGAGGAAACCCTCCGCCGCATGAAGGCGTCCATAGCAAAATTGGGATAAAAAACTGCAAATGTACATTGTAATTTGCGAACTTTTGATGTATAATAGAACTAATGACGATAGGAGGTGCGTGGAATGAAGTCCGTTCCGATCAAGCTCAGCTTCGCCGAAGAGGTCAAGACGTTCGTCAACGCCGTGAACCGCTACCCTTATGAAATGGATTTGCGCGCCGGGCGTCATGTCGTGGACGCCAAGTCCATCCTGGGTATCTTCTCCCTGGATTTGAGCAAGCCCATCATTCTGGATGTGTACGACGATAATTGCGACGATCTGATCGCCGATATCCAGCAGTTTACGATTTGAGTTCTATGCATTCTGCCGCCTGTTCAGGCGGCATTTTTGTTTTGAAAGTGAAGCTGATAAGGCACATCATTGCGCAAGAAAGTAAAAAAACTGATAGCTCCTTATGGTTTTCTCGGAAAGGGGTATGGGGGAAACCGCTCTTAGCCTTCCCCTCGCAGGGGAAGGTGGCCCATAGGGCCGGATGAGGTTTTCCAAAGAGCGGTTTCCCCCATAAAAAGAAACTTGTATTTTCTGTTATGCTGTGGTAGGATAAGCAGGAAAATAAAGCAAAGGAGATAAAAATGGAACGTCCAAACGCATGGAAAAAATACGATGAACAAACCCTGTTGGCCGTGGAAGAAGCGGCGAAAAATTACAAGGCTTATCTGGACGCGGGCAAGACCGAGCGGGAATGTGCCGCCGAGGCCATCCGCCTGGCGAAGGAAGCGGGCTATACCGATTTGAAGGAAGCCATCGCGGCGGGCCGCGAAGTCAAGCCCGGCGACAAATTGTATTATCTGCACATGGGTAAAGCGGTCATGCTGTTCCACATGGGCAAACAACCCCTGGAAAACGGCCTCAACATCATCGGGGCCCACATCGACTCCCCCCGCATTGACGTCAAGCAGAACCCCTTCTATGAGGACAACGACATCGCCTACGCCGACACCCATTATTACGGCGGCGTGAAGAAATACCAGTGGGTGGCCCGGGCCCTGGCGCTGCACGGCGTGGTGGCCAAGAAGGACGGCACCCTGGTGAACATCGTCATCGGCGAGGACGACGACGATCCTGTGGTGGGCATTTCCGACCTGCTGATCCACCTGAGCCAGGAGCAGATGCAGAAGAAGGCCAGCGAGGTCATCACTGGCGAGGGCCTGGACATCATGCTGGCGGGCCGTCCCCTGACGGACAGCGATGACGAAAAAGAACCCGTCAAGGCCATGCTGCTCAAAATCCTGAAAGAGAAATACGACCTGGATGAAGAGGACATGCTCTCCGCCGAAATCGAAGCCGTGCCCGCGGGCAAGGCTCGGGACTACGGCCTGGACCGCAGCATGATCCTGGGCTACGGCCACGACGACCGGGTGTGCGCTTACGCGGAAATCACCGCCATGATGAAACTGCCTGCTGTGCCCGAATACACCTGCTGCTGCCTGCTGGCCGACAAGGAAGAAATCGGTTCCGTGGGCGCCACCGGTATGCGGGCCCATTACTTTGAAAACGCCGTGGCGGAGCTGCTGGCCCTGACCGGCAAGGAAAGCGACCTGATCCTCCGTCGCGCCTTGGCCAACAGCCGGATGCTGTCCTGCGACGTGAGCGCGGGCTTTGATCCCCTGTTCGCCTCCGCGTTTGAAAAGAAGAACGCCGCTTTCCTGGGCCGGGGCGTGTGCTACAACAAGTTCACCGGCAGCCGGGGAAAGAGCGGTTCCAACGACGCTAACGCCGAATACCTGGGCCGTCTGCGTAAGATCATGGACGATCATAACGTGTCCTGGCAGACCGCCGAGCTGGGCAAGGTGGATTTGGGCGGCGGCGGAACCATCGCCTATATCTGCGCCCTCTACGGTATGGAAGTGGTGGACAGCGGCGTGGCCGTGCTGAGCATGCACGCCCCCGAGGAAATCATCAGCAAGGCCGACCTGTACGAAGCCATTCAGGCTTATGCCGCCTTTATGGTGGATATGGGGAAGTAATCTTCATTTGATCAACCGGTTCCTGTCTTCTGGCAGGGCCGGTTTTTTGCGCATATTTTTCCTTTTGTTTTGTTATACTGCTGGTGACGATGGATTGTTTATCAAGCGCTTTAAAACATAAAAGACCACCAAAAGCCTTCCCCTTGCAGGGGAAGGTGTCAGGCGCGGAGCCAAGATGGTTCGTGTTATCAAGTAAGTTCGCGCCTGACGGATGAGGTGCTCCTTTTCCTAACATGTTTGAATTCCAACAGGTGAGATCACCTCATCCGAGCCGCGCGAAACCGCTTGACTTCTCTCTCATTCTTGATTCCGCGCGGCCCACCTTCCCCTCCGAGGGGAAGGCATTGGGACGTGGTTTATAGTGCTCTTTTCTGAAATGATAACAATAAAAAATGTATTGGAGGGCGAAGGATGCGCTGGATTTTGCTGGGGCTGTTTCTGATTTTGATCACGCCGGTGCAGGTCGGGGCTGCGCTGCGTTGGACAGGGCACATGCCATCTTTGACCGTGGGCGTGATGATCTGGGGCATACGGGCGCAGATGGAGATTCACGCCCGGCGGGATACGGCGGGTACGCTCCTGCTCACCGCCACAATGGGCAAACGAAGCCTGACGCTGCGTCCCGGCGGGAAGAACGCCGGGAACGGATTAAAGGCCCTGGGCCTGCTGCTCAAATCCAACGGGGACAAAGCCATGCTTAAAAAAGCCGTTCAGGTACGCGCGCTGGACGCCTATCTGCAAATCGGCGGGGAAAACGCCGCGTTCATCGCGATCCTGACAGGTTTTCTTCAAGCCCTGAATCCGCTGCTGCCCCAGGCAAACATCGTCTGCCGCCCCTCCTTCCACGGCAGCACGAAAGCGTACATCCGGTGCATAGCGGAGGCCCGGCTGGGTATCCTATTGGCAGCATGGCTGCGCTGGCGCAGAACGCGGCGGGCGGGCCGGAAGGAGGAACAGGCATGGAACATCCCATCGGGGACCTGATGCAGACGACGCTTGAAAATATCAAAGACATGGTGGACGTGAACACGGTGATCGGCGAACCCATCCCCACGGGCGGCGGGGCGACGATCATTCCCGTGTCCAAGGTGACCTTCGGCTTTGTGGCCGGGGGCGGGGATTTTGATAAGAATGAACTGCCGGAAACGGACAAGCCCTTTGCGGGCGGCAGCGGCGCAGGGGTGTCGGTGCAGCCTGTGGGGTTCCTGGTGGTGCAGCAGGACAGCGTGAAGGTGCTGCCCGCCCAGCAGCCGACCGCCTGGGAGCGGGCGCTGAACGCCGCACCGCAATTGCTGGAGGACGTAAAGAACCTGCTGCAGAAAAAGGAAGGCATGGGGCAGGGGCAATGATGAAAACTTTCTTCAAAATCCTGGTGTTTGCCCTTTCTTTTGCGCTCCTGTTCCTGTATAATGGAAGCGCGGCGGCGGAAAGCGCGGACGGTTCGCCCCGATCCTCCATCCTGATCGAGGCGAAAACGGGTCGGGTGCTGTACGAGCAGAACGCCCACGAGCCGCTGCCCATGGCGTCCACCACGAAGATCATGACCGCGCTGGTGGCGCTGGAAAACGGGAATGTCCATGATTTGGTCACCGCCGGGAAGAACGCTTTCGGCGTGCCGGGCACCAGCATTTATCTGTCCCTGGGGGAGCAATTGCCGCTGCTGGACATGCTCTACGGCCTGATGCTGGCCAGCGGCAACGACGCGGCGGTGGCGATTGCCGAGCACATCGGCGGCAGCGTGGACGGGTTCTGTAAAATGATGAATGACCGGGCGGCGGTCCTTGGCTGCGAGGATACCGTATTTGCAACGCCCCACGGTCTGCCCGCCGAAAACCACCACACCACCGCCCGGGATTTGGCGCTGATCGCCCGGGAAGCCATGCAGAATCCCACCTTCCGCGAAATCGTGTCCACCCAGCGGGCCAGCATCCCCTGGGCGGAGCATGACTACGACCGCATCCTGAACAACAAGAATAAGCTCCTGTCGGAGTATCCGGGGGCCATCGGCGTCAAGACCGGCTACACCAAGGCGGCGGGCCGCTGCCTGGTGTTCGCCGCAGAGCGGGACGGGCTGGAGCTGATCGGCGTGGTGCTGAACTGCCCCGACTGGTTTCAGGAGGCCGAAGCGCTGCTGGACAGGGGCTTTGAGAACTGGAAGATGGTGTCGCTGCTCAGCGCGGGGGAGACGGTGCGGACGATCCCGGTGAAAAACGGCGTAACGGCTGCCGTGCGGGTCATCGCGTCCGGCGACGTGAGCGGCCCGGTGGGGCTGGACGCCTGGCCGGATTTGGTGCTGGAGCTGCCTGACAGCCTGGACGCGGGATTTCCGCAGGGCCAGACCGTTGGCACGGCGAAGCTGATGGATGCGGGACAAACCCTGATCACCGTGCCGCTGGTCACGGCGGAAGCCGTTCCGGAGCGCTCCTTTCGGTACGGATGGCACAGGCTCCTCAGGGAATGGCCCCTGGCCGCGGGAGAATGAAATCGGAATGCCGCTGCTTTATCTTTGGGCGGGAGCAGGCATAACGGTTTGGGCGATTGCCTTGAAACGGGTTTAGTAGGGGCGGATATCATCCGCCCGCTAAAACGTTTTGATTCAGAATCAATTTGAAGAATTGATATACTCGAAACGGGTGGATGATATCCGCCCCTACCATTGGATTCTTGATGGAGGGTACATATGCGCTTACAAAAATACATGGCCCTGTGCGGGGTGGCCAGCCGCCGCCGGGCGGAGGAAATGATCGCCGCCGGGCAGGTGCAGGTGAACGGCGTGACCATCACCGAAATGGGCACCCAGGTGGAGGAAGAGGACGAAGTGCGGGTGGACGGGCAAATCATCCACCCTGAAGCGGAAAAACGGTATGTGATCTATCACAAGCCCGCCGGGGAGGTGACCACCGTCAACGACCCGGAGGGCCGCGCCTGCGTGCTGGATCATTTCCGGGATTATCCCGTGCGGCTGTATCCCGTGGGACGGCTGGACTACGACAGCGAAGGGCTGCTGCTGCTGACCAACGACGGCGCGCTGACGGAACGGCTGCTGCATCCCTCCCATCAGGTGGATAAAACCTACCTGGCCCGGGTGACCGGCAGCGTGAGCCTGGACACGGTGAGGATGCTGCGCCAGGGCGTGATGCTGGACGACCACAAGACCGCCCCAGCCAAGGTGCGCATCGTCAAAACGGAAACCTTCGCCACCGTGGTGCTGGTCACCATCCATGAGGGCCGAAACCGCCAGGTGCGCCGCATGTTCGAGGAGGCGGGCCACAAGGTGCTGCAGCTGCGCCGGGTGCGCTTCGGCCCCCTGGAGCTGGGTGATCTGCCCCGGGGCCAGTGGCGCGAGCTGACGCCGGAGGAAGAACGCAAGCTGATGGCGTACTTATAAACAATCATTCATATTGAAGCCCATCGCCTTCTCCCGGCAAGGGGAAGGCTTTTCATCATTTTCAGCGGGCAGCGTTTAACCTTGTGAACATGGTATGAACTTTTTGAAACACGCTTGACACAGAATGATTGGATGTGTAAAATAATTATGATCGGCTGAAAATCGGCGTCGTACCGCGGTGCCGTGAAGCTGTTTTCAGGATACAGTTTGCTTTCCTTTTCCTTTTGCAGGCGTTATCGCTTTTCCATAAGGCCGGGCGCGGGATTCCTTGCGCGGCCGTTGTGTTTGGGTGTTTATGCTTGCGTGCAGACAAAGCACGCGGTATCGGGGATTCAGCTTTGCCGTGCGAAAACGGTTTGTTTTCGTGCGGTTTTTGGCCTATAAGAAGATCAAATGAAAGATTTGAAGGAAAAGAAAGGAAAGGAGGACGCAACAGAATGTCACCCATTATATGGATACTGCTTATTCTTGTGGCGGCGGCAGGCGGCGGCTACGGCGGTTATCTTTACCGCCGGAACGTGGCGGAAAAGAAAATCGGCCGCACCGAGGAATACGCCAAGAAGCTGCTGGACGACGCCACCCGCAAGGCGGAAGACAATAAAAAGGAAATGATCCTGGCGGCCAAGGAAGAAATCCTGCACCTCAAGAGCGAACTGGACAAGGAAAGCCGCGCCCGCAGAACCGAAATGCAGCGGTCCGAACGCCGCATCGAGCAGCGCGAGGAAACCCTGGATAAGCGCGAAGCGCAGCTGGATAAGCGCAAGGACGCCATCACCACCCGCGAGGAAGCCCTGGATGAAAAATTTGCCGACGTGCAGAAGCTCCAGGAAGAGGCCGAGGAAATCAAGCAAAAGCAGACGACCGAGCTGGAACGCATCGCCACCATGACCCAGGACGAGGCCCGGCAGATGGTCATCGACCGCGTGCAGAAGGAAGCCTTCCACGATGCCGCCGCCACCGTGCGCGAAATCGAAAGCCGCGCCAAGGAGGAGGGCGAAAAGAAGGCCCGGAACATCATCGCCCTAGCCATCCAGAAATGCGCAGCCGACCACGTGGCCGAAACCACCGTGTCCGTCATCAACCTGCCCAACGACGATATGAAGGGCCGCATCATCGGCCGCGAAGGCCGCAACATCCGCGCCCTGGAAACCGCCACCGGCGTTGACCTGATTATCGACGACACCCCCGAAGCCGTGATCGTGTCCGCGTTTGATCCGGTGCGCCGCGAAATCGCCCGCCTGGCCATTGAAAAACTCATTATGGATGGCCGCATCCACCCCGCCCGTATCGAGGAATGCGTGGAGAAGGCCAAGAAAGAAGTGGAAAACCAGATCCGCGAAGCCGGAGAGCAGGCCGTGTTCGAGACCGGCCAGCACGGCATTCATCCCGAGCTGGTCAAGCTGCTGGGCCGCATGAAGTTCCGCACCAGCTACGGCCAGAACGTGCTCAAGCACTCTATCGAGGTCAGCCACCTGGCCGGCCTGATGGCCGCCGAACTGGGCGCGGACGTGGCGCTGGCCAAGCGCGCCGGTTTGCTGCATGACATCGGCAAGGCCGTGGACCACGAACAGGAAGGCACTCACGTGTCCCTGGGCGGCGAGCTGGCCCGGAAGTATCATGAGAGCCCCGACGTGATCCACGCCATCCTGGCCCACCACAACGACGTGGAGCCCCAGACTGTGGAAGCCGTGCTGGTGCAGGCCGCCGACGCTATCAGCGCCGCCCGTCCCGGCGCCCGCCGCGAGAGCCTGGAGAACTACATCAAGCGCCTGACCAAGCTGGAGGAGATCGCCAACTCCTTCAGCGGCGTGGACAAGTGCTTCGCCATCCAGAGCGGCCGCGAGGTGCGCATCATGGTCAAGCCCGAAGACGTGACCGACGAGGGCACCAAGGTGCTGGCCAAGGAAATCGCCAAGCGCATCGAAAAGGAAATGGAGTATCCCGGCCAGATCCGCGTCAACGTCATCCGCGAAACCCGCAGCACGGAATACGCCAAATAACCATATTGTTCCATTGCGCCGCCGGCTTTCCGGCGGCGCTTTATATTACTTTGTGGTACAGACACAACATCATGTATATAGCGATCTGGTGGACCGCTTTCCACTGTGCCCCAAAATTATTTTCACAAAAAGTTTACAAATTATCCAAAATCCCCTTGACAAAGGTTCCCGGTTGCGTTATGATATCCCTGTCACCGAAACAGGGTGCACAAAACAGAAACCTATTAAAGGAGAGAACGACCATGAAAAAGATCATTACTCTGGTTCTGGCCCTCGCTCTGGTTCTGACCAGCGTTGTGGCTATCGCCGAAACCCACGCCACCCCCAACATCAACACCTTCGCCACCATGAAGACCAAGTACAACGAAAAAGCTGGCGTCATCACCATCACCCTGAGCAAGCCCGTTGACCGTCTGCTGGTCAAGTGGGCCGAAAAAGGCGCTGAACCCGAAGAACTGGCTGTGGACGAAAACCTGC
>ONRC01000029.1 GCA_900320085.1 uncultured Eubacteriales bacterium | reverse complement strand
GAAAACCTGACCCTGCCCATCCTCTACGAAGCGCCGCTGATGCTGGAGCAAAAGAACCTTTCCTCCATCGTCTGCCGGGAGCTGGGCATTCAAGCGCCCGCTCCTGATTTGTCGGAATGGCAGGAGCTGGTGGAACGCATCCGGCATCAAAGCAAGACGGTCAAAATCGGTTTGGTGGGCAAATATGTGCAGCTGCATGACGCCTATCTGTCCGTGGCCGAGGCCCTGCGCCACGCGGGCTATGCCCTGGATGCACGCATCGACATCGCTTGGATCGATTCGGAAGCATTGACAAAAGAAAATGCGGAAGCTATCTTGTCTCCCATGGACGGCCTGATCGTGCCCGGAGGCTTTGGGGGCCGGGGCATCGAGGGCATGATCCTGACGGCGCAGTACGCCCGGGAGCACCATATCCCGTACTTTGGCATCTGCCTGGGCATGCAGATTGCCGTGATTGAGTTTGCCCGAAACGCCGCCGGTCTGAAAAACGCCAATTCTCGGGAGTTTGACGAAAACGCTCCCCACAAAGTGATCGACTTTATGCCGGGGCAGAACGATGAAATCGACAAGGGCGGCACACTGCGTCTGGGCAAATATCCCTGTATCCTGCAAGAAGACACGGTGATCGCCCGCTGTTACAATACAAAGGAGATCAGTGAACGACACCGCCACCGGTATGAATTTGCCAACGCATACCGGGAGGCGCTGGAGCAGGCGGGTTTATGCCTTTCCGGCCTGTCCCCGGACGGAAGGCTGGTGGAAACCATCGAGCTGCCTAAGGAGAATTTCTACGTGGGGGTCCAATTCCACCCCGAATTCAAGAGCCGCCCCAACAAGCCCCATCCGCTGTTTGTGGGCTTTATCCAGGCGGCCATCAATACATTGGATAAAGACAGCATCCCTTCTTAAAGGAAAACTCTCCAACGAATTGTACGCACACGATTGCAGTCGTAAAGTCCGTACTGCCCTTCGCGCGAAGGCCCAGAACGGCGAATACTCCGGCAGCTATCCGCCCTTTGGATACTGCAAAGATCCAATGGATCGGCACCATCTGATTCCCGGCGAGTATGCGCCTGCTGTGAAACGTATGAAAACACAAAAAAAGCGCTGGAACACCAAAGCATTGGCTCCCAGCGCGTAAACAAATTGGTGTGCGCAATAAAGATAACGCCCCAGCGTCCCCTTTTGTCAGATTTGAAACTCGTCCTTGAGAACACGACTGTTAAGATTTTAGAAGGGAAAAGTATTACGCCCGTTTCTTCTGCCGGTAGCTGCTGGGAGTGAGGCCCACGTGCTTGCGGAAAGTGCGGATGAAGTGCTCGCTGCTTTCGTAGCCCACGGCGGCGGCGATATCGGAAACGGACATGGCGGTGTCCCGCAGGAGCTGTTCGGCGTTTTCCAGCCGCACGGTGGTGAGGAGCTGGATGAAGGTCTGGCCCGTCATCTGCTTGATCAGGCGGGAGGCGTATTCCGGCGTATAATGAAATTCCGCGGCCAGCCCGCCCAGGGTGGCGGTGGCGGCGTTGGTCTGCAAATAGCGGGCGATGCGCACGGTGGCCTGGGAGTCGTGAAACTGATCCTGAGGCAGCTCACAGGCGCCCATGAAATTCCGCAATAGCAGCACAAAAATCTTCGTCACGATGGCGTTGACCAAAACGGAGTAGTAATCCTGCTTGTCCATGTATTCGCCGCAGAGCTCCAGGAACGCCCGGTGCAGCTCCGGGTCGGTGCCCGTGTGGAAGATCAGGTAGTCGATGCCTCGTTCGCTGTACAGGGTGCTCATGAAGAAATTGGCCAGCAGGTTGTCGCCTTGCAGGATGCTGTAAAAATAATGACGGAAGGTGGCTTTGCGGATCAGCACGTCAATGATCACGCTTTCGTCGCTCACGTCCAGGGCGTGGGTCACCCGGGGCTGAATGAAGCACAGATCGCCCGTGCGCATCACGGAGGTGTGCTCCCGCACCTGATGGGCGCAGCTTCCCTCCAGCACGTAAAAGAGTTCAAAGAAATTGTGGTGATGGGCCGCGGGCGGGGTGTAGCAGTTGTGCTTGGACACATGGATGCCCACCCGCTGGTCGGGGGAAAAGAACTGGCTTTCCACGTATTCCGCCCGGATGGTCTCCGGCCACTCCGGCACCAGCAGGTCCAGCCGCCGCACCTGCTCCGGGTCCACGCGCCCCAAAAACGCCTCGAAGCCGCTGGGCGAAAACTTCGCCAGGCGGTAGTTCCGGTAAAACAATTCGCTTTCGTTCAGCGTCCGCAGTTGGGTCAGCACCCGTTCTTCTTCCATAGGTATTCCCCGCTTTCCTCCATCAGTATAAGGAAAGCGGGTTGTTTTGTCAATTCCTTTGCGGAAAAGCAAAGACCAAAAAAGAAAACGGGAAAGAATGCGTCTTTTTTGCTATTTCCGTAAAACAAAATATCAAAAAAAATCAATAAAACAGATTAAAAATGAACATGGTAATCTGTGCGTTTTCCTGTATAATAAACTATGAAATGATCCCGTTGTGTCCATTCCAAACGAAAGCGAGCATGCTATGGAACTGATTTCCATCATCCCGGATTTTCAGCCCCGCAACGACCCGCGCCTGCTCAAAAAAGCGGAAGCGCTGAAGCCGGTTTTACGATATACGGATTACCCCGCCCCGGTCGCCTGCCGGGTGAACGGGGAACAGGTCATGCCGGAAGAAATGAAAGACCGTCCCCTGCGGCCGGGCGACCAGGCGGTGCTGGATTTCGGACGGCATCTGGTGGGCCATGTGACGCTGAACCTTGCCACGGCGGGTTCCCACCAGGACGCGCCCGTCTTCATCCAGCTGGACTTTGCGGAAATGCCGGGGGAGCTGGGCGAAAATCCGGAGAACTACCACGGCTGGCTGTCCCGCAGCTGGATTCAGCAGGAGCGGCTGCATCTGGACAGGCTGCCCGCCGAAGTGGCGCTGCCCCGGCGGTACGCCTTCCGGTATATGCGGCTGACGGTGCTGGACACGTCGCCCAAGTATCAGCTGATGATTCAGGGCGCTTCCTGCCGGGCGGAGAGCGCGGCGGACTGGGACAGCGTTCCGGAAAAGCAATTTGCTGACGACGAACTGAAACGCATTTATGACGCCAGCCTGCGCACCTTAGCCGACTGCACCCAGGACGTGCTGGAAGACGGGCCCAAGCGCGACCAGCGGCTGTGGCTGGGGGATCTGCGGCTGGAGGCGCTGACCAGCTATGTGTCCTTCCGCAGCCTGAACGTGATCAAGCGCTGCCTGTATCTGTTCGCGGGCACCCGTTTCCCGGACGGGCGGATGAGCGCCAACGTGTTCACCGAACCGGAGCCCGAAGCGGATGATACCTATTTGATGGATTACGCGCTGCTTTTCCCTGTGGTTTTGCAGGAATATCTGGAAGAAACGAACGACGCCGAAGCCCTGGAAGATTTGCTGGAGTCCGCCCTGGAGCAGGCGGATTGGGTGCTGGCCCATTGGGTGGATGAAAAAGGCGTCATGAAATCCGACGCTGGGACGGTGGGCTTCATCGATTGGAGCGATTCGCTGGACCGCGCTGCCGCCCTGCAGGGCGTGCTGATCCTTTCGCTGGACGCCTGCGCCGCGCTGTGCGAAAGGGCCGGGGACGGGAAACGGAAAGCAGATTATCAAGCAAAAGCGGAGCAATTGCGGCAGGCCGCGGGGCGGGCCTTCTGGTCGGAGGAAGAACAATGCTTCCTGTCCGGCGGGCAGGTTTCCATCCACACCCAGGTGTGGCTCACCCTGGCGGGTGTGATGCCGGAAGGCAAAGCAAAAGCCGCCTTTGAAAAGGCGCTGAATTTGCCCGGCGCGCCGAAGATGAACACGCCCTACATGCACCATTATTATGTGGCCGCGCTGCTGCGGGCGGGGCTGAAAGCCGAAGCGGAAGCGCATCTGCGGACCTACTGGGGCAGTATGCTGAGCGCCGGGGCCGACACCTTCTGGGAATGCTGCGACCCTGACGACCTGAGTGCCTCCCCCTACGGCGGCATGATCGTGAACAGTTACTGCCACGCCTGGAGCTGCACCCCGGCGTACCTGATTGACAAATTCTTTTTTTGAACCGGGAAAACACAAACGTGAAATTTTTAGAGTAAGCAATTTTGTCATCCCGAGCGAAGGTGAGCGGGACGCGAACCGAAGCCGAGGGACCTGAAAGTGACGGAATCAGTCAAACAACGTTTTGCCCGGGTTCCAGGTCCCTCCACTCCGCTTCGCTGCGGTCGGGATGACATCCAGGTTGGCTGCTGAAAAAAAGTTGTCGTTGCACATTCTGAACCTGAAAAGGAGCGTGCCTCATGAAAACCAAGCAAGCCTTCAACCCCTACCTCCCCAGCTGGGAATACGTGCCGGACGCCGAGCCCCACATCGTGGACGGGCGGGTGTATATTTACGGCTCCCACGACCTGTTCAACGGCCTGAATTTCTGCCTGGGGGACTATGTGTGCTGGTCGGCCCCGGTGGACGATCTGGGCAATTGGACGTATCACGGCTGCATCTACAAGCGGGAACAGGACCCCGCCGCGCCCAAGGTGCGGCTCACCAACGGCCTGGCCGCGCCGGACATGGTGGTGGGCCCGGACGGGCGGTATTACCTGTATTACTTCATGGGCGGCACCAAGATGATCTCCGTCGCGGTGTGCGATGAGCCCGCCGGGAAGTATGAATTCTACGGGTACGTCAAGTACCAGGACGGCACGCCCATCGGCAAGCGCAACGAGCCCTTCCAGTTTGACCCCGGCTGTCTCATGGACGAGGACGGGCGGCTGTATCTCTACACCGGCTTTGCTTTCGGCGGCAACCCCATCCTGCTGGACGGCTCCAGCCCCACCAAGCACGGCCCCATGTTCTTCGAGCTGGACCCCAAGGATATGCTGACCGTCATTTCCGGGGACGAGCTGCGCTACATCGGCGTGCTGACCGGGGAGGAAGCCAAGGGCACCGCCTACGCCGAGCAGCCCTTCGGCGAAGCCAGCTCCATGCGGAAGTTCAACGGGAAATATTATTTCATTTACAGCTCCCTCAACAGCCATAACCTGTGCTACGCGGTCAGCGACCGGCCCGACGGCGGCTTCGCGTACGGCGGCGTGCTGGTGTCCTGCGGCGACGTGGGCCTGCCCGGCGTGCCGGACGTGAACCATGCCCGCATGTGCACCGGCAACACCCATGGCAGCCTCATCGAAATCAACGGGAAATACTACATCTTCTATCACCGCCATTCCAACCGCAAGCAGTCCTCCCGCCAGGCCTGCGCCGAGGAAATCCGGTTTGAGGACGGCAAGTTCTGTCAGGCGGAAATGACCTCCTGCGGCCTGAACGGCGGCGTGCTTTCCGGCAAGGGCCATTATCCCGCCTACATCGCCTGCAACGTGTACGGCAAGAACGGCACCCGATTCATGAGCATGATCAAATATCCCAAGGGCAGCAACCCTTTCCTCACCCAGAAGGGCAAGGACCGGGAGGAAGGCCCCGACCAGTACGTCAGCAACTTCTGCACCGACTGCACCGTGGGCTTCAAATATTTTGACCTGCGGGACACGAAGGAAATCACCGTCCATTTGCAGGGCTACGGCAACGGCTGCGCCGTCACCGTCCGCACCCAGGAGCACGGCGAACCCGTCTGCCGCATCCCCGTGGAAACGGCCTTGCAGGAAAAGGCGTTCACTGGCAAGCTGCCCGAAGGCCTTTCCGAAAAAGAAGCGCTGTATTTCAGCGTCGAGGGCAAAGGCGGAACGTTTGACTTTGTGTCCTTTGACCTGGCGTAAAGGAGACGAGTGTTCCCCCAGACCCCCTTCCGAGAAAGCATTTGTACTCATGAACGATTCCATTTGCCCGGCGTATGGCAAAACCTCTCCGGCGCTTCGCGCCACCTCCCCTAATAGGGGAGGCAAGTTTAGGCTCCCCTATCAGGGGAGCTGTCACCGAAGGTGACTGAGGGGTTTCATACGGCATTTTCATTCGTTGACGAGTATAGAAAGAACATCAAGAAGGGAATAAATGTGGCGGAATAACCCGCTTCACATTATTTCATAAACAAATCAAAGAAAGGATGAAGCATCGAATGAAATCCCAGAAAACCGTTTCCCTGTTCCGGGGTCTTGCCGCGCTGATGGCCGTGCTGTTTGTGCTGTCCAGCCTGGGCCAGGGCCTGACGGAAAACTACCGCAACCAGATCGACGGCATGCTGGGCACCAGCAGCTACGTCACCATCAACGATGAGGAAGCGGCCCGGTTCAAGAAGGACTATGCCACCATCGAGGACATGGCCGCCGCCGCCAAGGAAATCGCCATCCGCGAGGGCGAGGAAGGCACCGTCATCATGAAGAATGACAACAGCGTGCTGCCGCTCTCCAAGGACCATGAAGTGGTGCTCTTCGGCCTGGCCGCCTACGCGCCGTATCCCTACACCAGCGGCGACCTGAAGGCCGGCAACGCCGACGCGGTGGATCTGGTGGCCGCCCTGGAAAACGCGGGCCTGACCATCAACGAAACCGTGAAAAACTTCTACATGAACGGCATCCTCAACAAGCACACCGAAATGGTGCCCAACCGCTGGACGGGCGAGCCGCAGGAGACCGTGGCCTACGACAACATCTATGTCGCTTCCCCTGGCGACATGGCCCAGTACCAGATCGTGGAAGTGCCCCCGTCCCTGTTTGAGGAAAAGGGCGCGCCCGCTGACTGGAAGGATTCCATCAAGGCCGATTCCGTCGCCATCGTGGTGTTTGCCCGCGGCGCCGGCGAAGGCAACACCTACGCCCCCGGCTCCGCCGTGAACTATGCTGGCGAAGCCACCGGCAAGGACCCCCTGGCCCTGTCTGACGACGAACTGGCCGTGGTGGACGCGGCGAAGGAAACCTGCGCCAAGGTGCTGGTGCTGATCAACTCCGGCAACACCATGGTGCTCAAGGACATCGCCAAGGGCGGCGACCACGAAGTGGACGGCATCGCCTACATCGGCGTCATCAACGACTATCAGCTGACCGGTACCGCCAAGGTGCTGCTGGGCGAAGTGAACGCCACCGGCGCGCTGCCCGACACCTACGTAGCCGACAACGCCGCCAACCCCTCCGTGGTCAACTTTGGCGGCAGCTACTACGCCGACTATGAGATCGTGAAATCCAACGGCGACGATCCCCGCTTCCCCGGCGAAACCATCGAGAACACGAAGGCCAGCTCCTTCGGCGGCGCCACCACCTACAACGGCGGCCACTACATCGTCGAAGCCGAAGGCATCTACGTGGGCTACAAGTACTTTGAAACCCGCTACTTCGATTCCATCATGAATCCCGATTACAAGGCCGCTTCCGCCGCGGGCGCGACCCAGGGCGACATCTGGAGCTACGGCGCGGAAGTGCTGTATCCCTTCGGCCATGGCCTGTCCTATCTGGACTACACCCAGACCGTCAAGAGCGTGAACGTGGACCTCACCGAAAACGGCAATATCACCGCCGTGGTGGAGATCAAGAACAACAGCGACAAGGACGGCTACTTCCTGGCCCAGCTGTACGTGCAGCAGCCCTACACCGATTATGACCGGGAAAACCTGGTGGAAAAATCCGCCGTCATGTTCCTGAACTCCGGCAAGGCCCAGGTCAAAGCGGGCGGCACCGCCGACGTGACCATCACCGTGCCCACCAAGTACCTGGCCAGCTACGACTACAAGCAGGCCAAGACCTACATCCTGGACGCGGGCGACTATCTGTTCACCGCCGCCGCCGGAGCCCATGAAGCCGCCAACAACTTCCTGGCCCACCTGGGCAAGACCGTGGCGGACGGCATGGACGCCGAGGCCAAGGGCACGGTAACCGCCTGGAACCTGGCTTCCCTGGATAACAAGACCTTCGCCACCGCCAACGGCACCGCCATCACCAACGTGGCCGACAGCGCGGACCTGAACTACTGGACCGGCACGAACACCGTCACCTATCTCAGCCGTCAGGATTGGGAAGGCACCTATCCCATCAACTACAACGACGTGGAAATCAAGCTGGCCGACAGCCCGAAGAAGGACGAATGGATCAAAGAGCTGCGGGGCCAGACCTACACCATCAAGACCGATTCTCCCGCCACTGAGGCCGTGAACAAGGGCCTGCGCTTCGACGCCGCCAACATCCAGGATGAGCAGCGCAACGACATCAACAACGAATACTGGGACGACCTGGTGCATGAAATCACCATCGACGAGGCCATCGGCGCGGTCATCCACGGCGGCAGCACCTCCGATACCCTGACCAACGTGGAAAACCCCATCGTGTACCAGAACGAAGGCGTCAGCGGCTTCACCTCCGCCTACAACGACGAAGCCACCGGCAAGACCTATAAGTTCAACATCCATTCCCAGACCCTGATCGGCTCCTCCTTCAACCCTGACCTGGCTTACGCCTGGGGCCTGGTGGAAGGCAACAGCGGCCTGTGGCTGAACCGCTTCGACCTGTGGGGCACCGGCCTGACCCAGCGCCGCACGCCCTACAACGGCCGCAACTATGAATATGTGTCCGAAGACCCCATGCTGACCAACCGCATCGGCTACGCCATCCTCAAGGGCTGCGCCGAAAAGGGCATCATGAACGGCCCCAAGCACATGGGCTTCAACGATCAGGAGCATAACCGCGGCGGCGTGAGCGCCTACATGACGGAGCAGAAATTCCGCGAAACTGACCTGCGCGGCTTCCAGGGCGGCCTGAGCGACGCCAACGGCCTGGCGGTCATGATCGCCTTCAACCGCATCGGCGCCACCAACGCGGCCCATCACGTTGGCATGCTGACCAAGATGCTCCGTGACGAATGGGGCTACAAGGGCCTCATCTCCACCGACATGATGAACAACAAGTATTACTTCAATGCCGAATCCATGGTCATGAGCGGCATCACCCAGGTGGCCGACTTCGCCCAGAACGACAATCACATCAACCAGGGCGAAAACGGCGTGGACAAGACCTGGGCCCACATCTCCGTGGACACCGTGAAGAACGACTCCGCGCTGGTGGAAAAAGCCCGCGAGAACCTGAAATACCAGCTGTACACCTTCGCCAACAGCGCTGTGCTGAACGTGCGCACCGAGCGGGTGAACACCTGGTGGGATAACGCCATCTCCACGACCAAGACCGTCACCCTGGTGTGCGCCTGCCTGAGCTGCGCGGCGTGGCTGGCCTTTACCCTGATTTCCAAGAAGAAGGAGGGCTGATTTATGAAGAAACTTTCTGTTGGCGCATGGATCACCTGCATCGCCGTGGTGCTGGCCGTGGCCGCGTTCATCGTGTACAGCGGCAACATCGGCGGCGAGGGCTACTATAAAGACGCTGCCGTCAGCAACCTGCCCCTGATGGTCTGGGGCGCGGTGGCCGCGCTGGTCGTGGCTGTCCTGATCAGCCTGGTCAAGGGCGGTAAGCTGGTGGAAATCGTCACCGGCGTACTGCGGGTCGGCGCGCCTGCGCTGATGGCCTGGGCCCTCATGAACCTGATCGCCGGCCGCGTGGACGGCCTGGGCTACATCTACTTCTCCAACGCCGACGTGGCGAAGGAAGTGCAGACCGCCGCCAATATGGCTTCCGCCCAGAGCGCCATCTGGAGCATGGGCCTGCTGGGCGCGGCCGTGATCATCGCCGTGATCGCCGCTTTCTTCTCCCTGCGGAAAAAGAACGCCTGAACATAAAAACCCTTTCCGGGCGGTCAGTGGGCCATGCTCCTGGCCGCCCGGTTTTTCATGTTATGGAAGAATGAGAAAGTACCAATGAAACAAGAACCATAGGAGGAAGCGCCATGATGATCATTTTGCCGGTGTGCGTAGCTCTGCTTTTCCTGGCAGCGCTGGTTTTCACTGCATTTGGTTCGCTGCGTGCTTCCTCCCAGCTGGGGTATGCGGGGGGAGCATGCTTCATGCTGGCGCTGATCGGCGCTTTGGTGCTGGGGATAGAAGGGAAGTATCTGTTGCTTGCCGCCCTTGTGCTGCTGTGCGCGGCGCAGATCAGAAGGAGAAGCGGCCATGAGCTTTGATACGCCGGGCTATGTGCTGTTTCTGTGCGCGGCGGTGCTTTTGTACCGTGTCTGTCCCCGCCGCTTCCGCTGGGCGCTGCTGCTGGCCGCCAGCCTGTTTTTCTATGCCTGCTGGTCGCCGCCGCTGACGCTGGTGATTTTAGGCGTCGTGGGGTTGACGTATGGCTGCGGCCTGGGCATCGAAAAAGCAAGAGACAGAAAGCGCAAAAAGGTCTGGCTCTTCATGGCTGCGGCCGGATGCGCCGGGCTGCTGATCTGGTTCAAGTATTTCAATTTCCTGGCTTCCGCGCTGTACGGTATGTTTGGAAGCACTTGGACGCCCTGGAGCATCCTGCTGCCCGTGGGCTGCTCCTTCTACACATTCCAGGCCCTGTCCTATGTGATCGACGTGTACCGGGGAAGGCTTCCGGCGGTGCGGCATCCGGGGCACTACGCGCTGTATATCTGCTTCTTTCCGCAGCTGGTCGCCGGGCCGATCGAGCGGGCGGACGCGCTGCTGCCCCAGCTGACCGCTGCGCAAAACCCCACCCGGCCGGATACAGTCAGGGGCTTGAAGCTCTTGCTTTCCGGGTATTTCCGAAAGCTGGTGATTGCCGACCTGGCCGCGCCGGTGGTGAACCGGGTATTCGCCGCGGCGAACCCGGAGGGCAGCGCGGTGCTGCTGGCGGCAATACTGTTTTCCTTCCAAATCTACTGCGACTTCGCGGGCTATTCGGAAATCGCCCAGGGCAGCGCGTATCTGCTGGGCATCCGGCTGAGAAGAAACTTTGACCGGCCTTATCTGGCCTCCACCATGCGCGCCTTCTGGCGGCGGTGGCACATGTCGCTGACGGCGTGGTTCACGGATTACGTGTACATCCCCCTGGGCGGCAGCAGGCAGGGCAAGGGGCGGCAGGTCGCCGCGACGCTGGTGGTGTTCCTGCTCAGCGGGCTGTGGCACGGGGCAAACTGGACGTTCGTGCTGTGGGGGCTGTGGCACGGGCTGCTCTGCGCCGGGGAAATCCTGCTGAACCGGAAAGAGGGAAAGGGCTGGTTCGTGACCGCCGTCCTGGCGCTGCTTTCCTGGGTCATGTTCCGGGCGCAGAGCGTGGGGCAGGCAATGACCCTGTACAGCGCTTTGTTTTCACCGTGGAATGTTCCGGCCGGACTGGCGTTGCTGCAATTGGATGGGGCTGACGCGGTATGTCTGGCGGCCGCGCTCATGCAGCTGCCCCTGCTGCACCGGCTTTCCCAAAATGAAAAAACCAACGACATGGTATATTTCGTTTTGGCTGTGTGCGTTCTGATCGCCTGGTTCCTGCGGGCGGCGGGCGGCGGGGCCGGCGCGTTCATTTATTTCCAGTTTTAAAAAGAGGAGCGGAAGGGAGGGCAAGGCGGATGAAAAAGCGCGTAGGACGTTTGGTTTCCCTGCTGCTGCTTTTGCCGCTGCTGCTCCTGATTTTCGCCTTCGCTCTGCCCGCCCAATATGGAAAGACCTACCTGGCCGCGCTGAACGACAAAGCTGCGATCCTGGAAAAAACAGCGTCTCCCAAAATCGTCATCATCGGCGGCAGCGGCGCGGCGTTCGGCGTGGACTGCGAATTGCTGGAAAGTCAACTGCCGGGCTACCGGGCGGTAAATTTCGGCCTGTACGCCGGGCTGGGAACCACCGTGATGCTGGAACTCAGTTTGCCTTCTTTGCAGGAAGGCGATATTGTTGTATTCTCTCCCGAACTCAGTGAGCAAACCCTGTCGGACTGGTTCAGCGCGGACAGCATGTGGCAGGCGGCGGAGGAAAACCCCGCCTTGCTGCTGCGGCTGCACCCTGACCGCTGGGAAAAGCTGCTGGCCGCCTTTCCCCGATACGCCGCCCAGAAAGCCCGGTTCTGGCTGCTGGGCAACGCGCCGGAGGGCAGCGGCGTCTATGCCCGTTCCGCGTTCACGGAAAAGGGCGATCTGCAAAAAGACCTCCGTCCCGCCAACCAGATGCCCGGCGGGCGGGATGAGAATATGCCCCTGCGCTTTGACCCGGCGCTGCCAACGGAAGATTTTATGGACCGGGTGAATACGTTCATCGCCGCCTGCGAACGCAAGGGCGTTCAGGTCTGCTTCCGGTTCTGCCCCATGAACGCCGCAGCGCTGGCAGAGGGCGAGGCGGAATGGATGGAAGCCTTTGAAGCGCAATTAAAGGAAGCGCTGCGCTGTGAAGTTATCGGCACGGCAGAGCTGGCATTGATGGAGCCCGGCTGGTTTTTTGACACCAATTTTCATTTGAACGGCGCGGGAACCATTCTGAATACAGTCTTGCTGGCGGAAGATTTAAAGCAGTGGATAGGCGACGATACGCCGGTAACAGTTTCGCTTCCCTCCATGCCCCGAAGCGCTGAAAAAACAATTACGGCGGGCGATAACGCCGATGCGGATTGCTTTGCCTATGAGAAACAGCAGAACGGTTATATCTTGACGGGCTTGACCGAAGCGGGAAAACAGCGGGAAAAAATCATCGTGCCGGTGAGCTATAACGGGTTGCCTGTGCTGTCTTTTGAAAAAACAGTATTTGCGGGAAATACCGTTCTGCGGGAACTGACGCTGCAAAGCAATCTCCGCGTGATTCCGGACGATGCCTTCAATGGATGTTCTTTGCTGGAAACCATCACCTTATTGCAGGATGATCCCGGCCAGTGCACTGTCGGCAGCAGCCTGCTGAACGGCACCGATGCGATTGTGGCGGTGCCTGCTGAACGGTACGGGAACTATTGCACGAATTATTTCTGGTCCGTGCATGCCGCGCGGCTGCGGCCCCTGGAAGCGCAGCCCACCTCAACGCCCGCGCCGACCACCGCGCCTGTGAAAAAAAGCGTGACCCGCGTCCGCTATGAGGGAAACGGCGGCACGCTGCGGGGCTCTGATCAAACCAGCCTCACCCGGGAAATCACCTACGCCCATCTACGGGAAAACACCCTGCAGGGCACGGTGTGGTTCGAGCGGGAGGGCTACGTGCTGACGGGGTGGAACACTCAGCCCGACGGCAGCGGCCTTTCCGTTGGCCTGGGCAGCAGGATGGAACCGACGGAAACGCTGTACGCCCAGTGGCTGGCCTGTTCCCCGGAGGAGGATTTTGACTGGGAAACGGATGGAAGCAGCGCTTCCGTGACAGGCTGGCATGGGACAGATAGAACCTGCGTCCTGCCCCAGACCCACGACGGGCTTCCCGTGCGTACTATCCGGGCAGGGGCATTCCAGGGCAAAGACCTTTCCCTGCTGGTGCTGCCGCCCTCCCTGCGTTCGATAGAAACAGGCGCGTTTACGGATTGTGAAATTCAAGAGATGATCTTATATGACAATCTGAAAACGGTTTCGGATGATTGCTTCGTTTCCTGCTCCGGGCCGTCTGTCCTCCATGTGAACGCAGCCACCGCCCCCGTGTACAGCGGCAGCTATTTCGATACCTTCCAGGATAAGTACGACTATCTGTTGTCACTGCAAGGAAAGAAAAAGCTGGTGCTGGCCTCCGGTTCCTCCGGGCGGTATGGGTATGATTCAACGCTGCTGAAAAAAGCCTTCCCCGACCTTGAGCCTGTGAATATGGGGGTGTACGCCTTCACCAACGCCTTGCCCCAACTGCGATTGTTTTTGCCGCAAACGGAAGCGGGGGACATCCTGCTTTACGCCCCGGAGTTTGACGCGGTGGCCGAGCAGTTCTGCGTCACCAATCGCCTGGACACCGGCTTCTGGGCCATGATGGAAAGCAATTACGATGCGGCGGCGACGCTGGATATGCGGCAGTTTTCCGGCGTGTTCGACAGCCTGGGGGAATACCTGTCCATCCGTTCCCGGATGCCCGGCAAGGACTACGCCGTCAGCTCAGCGCACTACGACGACGACGGGAACTTTTATCCCTTCAGCACTTACAATCCATACGGCGACTTCATCCTGCCCCGGCCCCTGGGGGACACCGACGAACGCCTGCGGCACAATATCGCCGATTACACGGTGAACAGCTTCCCGGTTGAAACCGTTCAAAGCCTGAACGCCGCCCTGGCCCCCTTCGTGGAAAAGGGTGTTTCCGTGTATTTTACCTATACCCCCCGGAACGTCAATTCCCTCACGGAAGCAAGCACCCCAGAGGCAAGGCGGGCGCTGCACGAATGGCTGAAAGATAACCTGGAGGTTCCGGTGATTTCCAAGATCGAAGACTCGCTCTTGCCCGGTCGGTATTTCTGGCTCATCGACAGCCACACCGGGAACGACGGCGCGCGCATCCGCACCGAGCGGGTGATTGCGGATCTATTACGATGCCTAAGCGGAAGCAGCAATGAATAAAACCAGGTAAGTTCCATTGTCATCCCGACCGGAGGTGAGCGGGACGCGAACCGCAGTGGAGGGACCTGAGAAAAACACATTCATACAAGCAAATGTTGATTCCGGCTTCCAGGTCCCTCGGCTCCGTGTCGCCTCTGGCTCCACTTCGCTCGGGATGACAGAGCAAGTTGACTGATGGTATGAAATTCGTGTGTGCCACAAAAGGAAGAAAGGAGCGTACCCTCCATGAAAAGAATCGACTTCAATACTGGCTGGACCTACCATCCCCTCAGCCGTCCAGGCAACGCCGTATCCGTGACCCTGCCCCACGACGCCATGCGGACGGAAAAACGCGTGCCCGACAGCATCGGCGAAGGGAACATCGGATTCTTTGAGGGCGGGGATTATGAATACCGCAAGGTGTTTACCGTCCCGGCGGAAGCGATGGGACAGCGCTTGGAGCTGGAATTTGAAGGGGTGTACCACGATCCCGAAATCACCGTGAACGGGCAAAACGTGGACGCGCCGCCCTACGGCTACACGGATTTTGCCATCGACCTGACCGGGCTGGTCAAGGACGGGGAAAACGAAATCACCGTCACAGCCCATAACGCCGACCAGCCCAATTCCCGCTGGTATTCCGGCACGGGCATTTACCGCCCCGTGTGGCTGTGGACGGGCGGGGACAGGCGCATTCTTCGGGACGGTATCCGGGTCATCCCTCTGTCCATTGACCCGAAACAGATTCGGGTGGAAATCAACGTATGCGGTGAAGGAACGGCAGACATAGAAGTTTTGGACGAAAAGAATATCCTTTCCCAGGCTTCCGCCGTCGCTGTGAACGGCAAAGCGGAATGCGAAATCGCATTGGAAAACGCGGAACTGTGGTCGCCGGAACATCCGCAATTGTACACCCTTCGCGCTTCCTTCGGAGAGGACACGGCGGAAACCACGTTCGGCCTGCGCACGCTGGCGTGGAACGCCAAGCAGGGCCTGACCCTGAACGGTCAGCGCGTCGTCTTGCGGGGGGCGTGCATCCATCACGACAACGGATTGCTGGGCTCCTGCACGTACCCGGAAGCCGAGGAGCGCCGGGTGCGCATCCTGAAAGCGGCGGGGTACAACGCCATCCGGTCGGCCCACAATCCCGCCTCAAAATACCTGCTGGACGCCTGCGACCGGCAGGGGATGCTGATGATGGACGAGTATGTGGACTGCTGGTACATGCACAAAACGGAGCACGATTACGCCTCCCATGTGCTGACCTGGTGGCGGCGCGACCTGAAAAGCCTGGTGGACAAGGATTACAACCATCCCTGCGTGATCCTGTATTCCACCGGCAACGAGGTGGCGGAAAGCGCTCAGGAAAAGGGCATCCAATTGCAGCGGGACTTCACCGCGTATCTGCACGAAATCGACCCCACCCGGCCCGTGACCTGCGGCATCAATGTTTTCTTTAACTTCCTC
The DNA here is from genome assembly GCA_900320085.1 of uncultured Eubacteriales bacterium. Lineage (GTDB taxonomy): Bacteria > Bacillota > Clostridia > Christensenellales > Aristaeellaceae > RUG563. The sequence goes on along the minus strand of ONRC01000029.1, from coordinate 18,386 downwards.
AGCAGCGTCGGCCTGGGGGTGTACAGCGACGAGAAGGCCCAGAAGCAGGCCCAGGCCGCCGAGGCCAACGCAAAAAAGCAGGCCGAAACGCCGAAAAAGAAAAAGAAGTCCGTGGGCTCGGAGTTCTTCAACAACATGGCCGCCAAGCTGGGCACGGACTTCATGAAGTTCGGCGCGTGGCTGCCGCCCTGCGACTGGAAAACCCGGGAGGTGTTCGCCGCCATGGACGTGGCGGGCTACAACTACGGCAACTGGCGGTATCGCAAGGATTGCCGCAAGTATCCCGACCGGCTGATTTTAGGCTCTGAAACCCTGATCGGCGATGCCCGTCCCTTCTGGCAGATTGCCAAGACCCATCCCCAGGTGATCGGCGATTTCGTTTGGGCAGGCTGGGACTACATCGGCGAGTGCGGCGGTGACAGCCCGGAATACGGCTCCTACCGCACCGACCGGCCCGAGGACAGGATTCGCGGCGGCACCTGCCGCATTGACGTGACGGGCAAGCTGACCCCCGAAGCGGACTACACCCGGGTGTGCTTCGACCTGGAGCCCGGCCCCCGGCTGGCAGTGGTGCCGCCCAGCGAACCGGAAAAACCCACCCTCACCGGCTGGCAGCTGACCCGGGCCATCCGCTCCTGGACCTATCCCGGCTGCGAAGGGAAACCGGCACAGGTGGAAATCTATTCAACGGCGCAGAAAGTGCGCCTGACCCTGAACGGGGCAACCGTGGGCGAAAAGAAAATGCCCAGGAACTGCCGGGCGCTGTTCTCCCTGCCCTATCAGCCTGGGGAACTAAAGGCCGTGGCGCTGGATGAAACGGGCCAGGAAACGGGCAGCGACGTTTTATCGACGGCAGGGAAGGAAACCTTGCTGCGCTTAGAACCCGAAACCACGGTGTGCCGCCCTGGGGAAATGGTGTATCTGCGGATGCGCTATACCGACGGGCGCGGCGAAATCAAGCCCCTGGAGCGGCAGGAAATCAGCGTCCGGGCGGAGAATGGATTCATCATGGGCACCGCCAACGGCTGCACCTTCTTCCGGGGCAACTACGCGCAAAGCAAGGTGGAAACTTACTTTGGCGAAGCCCAGACCGTGGTGCGGGCGGAGAAGCCCGGCCCGGTGCGCGTCACCGTGACAGACGGACAGCAAACCGCGACCGCTGAAATCACCTGCAAGGAGTGAAACACAATGAATGATTCGCAGGCCCGCTGGATGTGGTATCCCGGCGATCTGGAAAAATATCACGCGCTCAAGCAAAACTTTTCCCGGGTGGAGCGGGGCTGCCCCTGGCCCGCGTTCTGGAAAAGCGACAGCTTCCGCCAGCGCGTGGCGTTCCGCAGGACGTATCGGCTGGACAGCCCTACATCTTTTATCGTGTTCGGCACGCCCGGCGGGGCGGGGTACGTGGACCTGAACGGCCGCAAGGTTCCCTTCGGCCAGACAGTTTCCTGCGAACCGGGCGAAGTGAAGATTGCCCTGCATATCGGCTGTATCGGGTGCGTGCCCGCCGTATACGTGCGGGGGGATGTGATTTGCTCGGATGCGGGCTGGACGGTGGAGGACTACTGCGATTCGCCTGTACCCGCCGCCAGCAACCGTTATTTCACGGAACCCGAACAGAATGTCGCCGACTGGCCGCTGCTGGAAGCATGCTATGAACCCATCACAGACGAAGCGGTGAACGGCGGGACGCTGTTCACCTTTGAAACGGAACTGACTGCCGAATTGGAAGTCACCGGCCCAGCGAATCCGCCAACGGTCTATTTGGGCGAATCCCGCGCGGAAGCGCTGGACACGGCGAACTGCTATTATTCCTGTACCCCTGACCCGGAGACCCATCGCTGCCCACGCCAGGCCCTGCGGTATGCGTTCATTCCGGGTTATCAGCCAGAACAGTTATCCGTCCGGGCGTTCCATCGGTATGTGGATGTGCCCGTCCGGGCGAAGTTTACCTGCGACGACGAGGAGCTGAACCGCATTTTTGCCGTGGCGGCCCACACCTTTTCCCTGTGCTGCGACGTGTTTTTTCTGGACGGCGTGAAGCGGGACAAGTGGATTTGGAGCGGCGACGCTTATCAATCCCTGTTCGTGAACCGGTACCTCACCGGGGACAAGGACATCGAGCAGCGCACCCTGATCGCCCTGCGGGGCAACGACCCCGTGACCACCCACATCAACACCATCCTGGATTATTCTCTGCTGTGGATTTTAGCCATGGGCGAGCATGAGGAAACCTACCACGACACGGCCTTCCTGCGCCGGATGTGGCCCCAGATGGCAAGCCTGATGGAACTGGTGATGCGTCAGCGGGACGAGCACGGGTTTGTGATTGGACGGAAGCAGGACTGGGTGTTCATTGACTGGGCGGATTTTGACCGGGACGGTCCGCTGTGCGCGGAACAGATGCTGCTGGCTGCGGCCTATGACGTGATGGCGCGGTACGGGAACGCAGAGGAAAAAGCGCGGTATACGCAGGAAAAGGCCGCGCTGCTGGCCGCGATCGAACAGTATTTCTGGGACAGAGAAAAAAGCGCGTATGTGGATTCCTTCACCTCCGGCAAGCGCCATGTGACCCGCCACGCCAACATCCTGGCCATCGTGTTTGATTTGGTGGGCCAGGCAAGAAAAGAACAAATCGCAAAGAACGTGCTGTTCAACGAAGCCGTGCCCGCCATCACCACGCCCTATTTCCGGTTCTTCGAGCTGGACGCACTGTGTCAGCTGGGTTATTTAAAGGAAGTATTAGCCGAAATCAAAAGCTATTGGGGCGGGATGCTGAAGCTGGGCGCGGTGACCTTCTGGGAGGAATACGATCCGAAGCTGCCTCTGGAAAAACAGTACGCCATGTACGGCGACCCCTTCGGCAAGAGCCTGTGCCACGCCTGGGCCGCCAGTCCAATTTATCTGCTGGCCCGGTACTTTGTGGGGCTGCGCCCGGATGAATATTCCGCGAAGGGCTTTGCTGTGGACCTTGCCCCGGGCTTCTTCGATTCTCTGGACTGCGCCTTGCGGCTGGGAGAAAAGACCGTGCGGGTCACCGTGCGGGAGGGCAAAACCAAAATCAAACTGGTTCCGTAAAGAGGGGGATGGAAGCTATGTCCGTCTGTACACTTTGCCCCCGCCAATGCGGGGTGGACCGCAGCGTGAAAACGGGCTTCTGCGGCATGGGGGAGAGGCCCCGGGTCGCCCGGGCGGCGCTGCACTTCTGGGAAGAACCCTGCATTTCCGGCACGCGGGGCAGCGGCACGGTGTTCTTTTCGGGGTGCACCCTGCGCTGCGCCTATTGCCAGAACTATTCCATCAGCCACGAGGGACAGGGGCAGGATATTTCCGTTCAGCGTCTGGCCGATATTTTCCGGGAATTGGAAGACCAGGGCGCGCATAATATCAACCTGGTGACCGGAACGCCATTTGTTCCTGCCATTCTGGAAGCGCTTGAACTGTATCATCCGAATATTCCCATCGTTTGGAACACGGGCGGCTATGAAACAGTGGACACGCTGAAACGCCTAAAAGGCGCGGTGGACATTTACCTGCCCGACTTGAAGCACGTCTCCCCCCGGCTGGCAAAGCTGTGCGCGGGCGCACCGGACTATTTTGAAGCCGCTTCCGAAGCGCTGCTGGAAATGTGCCGCCAGACCGGAGGAACGGTATACGATGCCGACGGGATGATGCAAAAGGGCGTGATCGTGCGGCATCTGATCCTGCCCGGCTGCACGGGCGACAGTATCCGCGCCCTGGACTTCATTGCGGAACACCTGCCCAAGGGCACGCCCGTTTCCCTCATGAGGCAATACACGCCGGAACCCTGGTGCACGGTGCCCGGCCTGGACCGGCGGGTGACCGACGCGGAATATAAGCGGGTGCTGACACATTTTGAAATGCTGGACCTGCCCGGCTACACCCAGGAAAAGGAAGCGGCGGACGGCGCGTTTACCCCCAATTTTGACGGAACGGGTGTCTAATTTTTGTCACGATTGTATCAAAATTCTGTAAAAATAGGTTTCTATAATAAAGCCGTACTCAGAAGAGAGGGATGCCTCCCCAAGAGTACGGCTTTGAAATTGAATGACATTTTTTGAAAGGAAGTAATGATATGAAAAAGCGTATGTACGTGGGTATCGTGGCCGTGCTGCTGGCAGTGGTCATGATCGGCGCGACGGTGATTTCCGCCAACGCCGCTACCAACGGTTTGACTGAAAGCGAAATTGACGAGATCGTAAACACCACCACCGATCAGAGCAAGATCGAAAGCCCGTTCCTGAACGTGGTCAATGACGTGCGCAACAGTGTGGTGGGCGTGAATAACTACGCCACCTCTACTTCTTATTACGGCTACGGCTTCGGCTATGGCTACGGCCAGCCCGAAACCCGCGAAAGCCTGCGGGGCACCGGCTCCGGCGTGGTCATCACGAAATATGGCCACGTGCTGACCAACTACCACGTGGTGGATGGCGCGTCCCGCGTGACCGTGACCACCGGCACCGATGAAGAAGAACATGAGGCCACCGTGGTGGGCTATGATGCCGAACTGGATATCGCCGTGCTGGAAGTCAAAAATCTGAACCTTGAGCCCGTGCAGCTGGGCGACAGCGACGCTCTGCAGGTGGGCGAATGGGCCATCGTCATCGGCAACCCCCTGGGCGAACGCTTCTCCCGTTCTGTTTCTGTAGGCGTCGTGTCCGGTCTGGGCCGTGAAGTGACCGACCGCAGCATGGACAAATACGGCCGCATTTCCACCGTGACCAACACTATGATCCAGACCGACGCTGCCATCAACTCCGGCAACTCCGGCGGCGGCATGTTCAACCTGCTGGGCCAGCTGCAGGGCATTCCCTCCATGTACGCGCTGAGCTCCAGCGGCAGCAGCTTCTTCTTCTCTACCGGCGAGCAGGCGGACAACATCGGCCTGTGCATCCCGATCAACGTGGCCAAGCCCCTTATCACCGAAGTGCTGAAGGATTACAACAACGCCGATAAGAGCGCCGATACCCGCAGCCAAAGCGATGACGGCGAAGAAGAACACATTGATTCTCCCCTGTACGGCAAGCCCCGCCTGGGCGTGACCATCACCACCCTGTCCAACAGCTCCCGCTACGGCCTGCCCGCAGGCGCCTTCGTCCGCGCTGTGGAAGCCGGTTCTCCCGCGGATGACGGCGGCGTGAAGGTCGGCGACATCGTGGTGGAAATGGACGGCACGGTGCTGGATTCTCAGAACGCGCTGATCACCAAGCTGAACGGCTATCATGAAGGCGATCAGGTGCAATTGAAGGTGTACCGTGATCCCGAACTGAGCGAAAAGACCAACCTGAACAACATCGACGTCAACAAGCTGGGCCAGGGCGAATATGTGGACCTCACCATCACCCTGCGCGTGGTCGATAATATGCATTTTTAATCGTCGCTTTCTCTGCCGCTGCCCCGTAAGGGGCGGCGGCATTTTGGATTATTTAGAATAAAATCCTATAAAATGTATAAAAATTTTTGAAAATGAACCAAATTATACATATAAAGTTGACAGATAAACGCAGCTATGGTATGATAACGATGGCAAATTGTTTGCCCCATAGAAACAGTGTTCCCCGGCAATTGTTTTGCCGGATGACCGATATTATGGAGGTAACCATTACGAAACGATTTTTCTTGATTCTGACCGTGCTGCTGCTGTGCGTTTGCCTGCCGGCATGGGCGGAGGAAACCGGTGAAGAACCGTTTGCAGGAACGGTGTCGGAGGAAAGCGGAGCACTGTCCCCGAATGACGATGATCCTTTTATTGACGATCAGCCGTCAGATGCTCTGGCGCCAACGGATTCGGACGGCTCTGACCAGGAGCCGGACGAGGAATTGGAGGATGAGCCGGACCTTCCTTCCGAATATGAGGAAGAAGAAGCAGCTGAAATTCAGCCGTCCGCGGGCCATACCGCAGACCACCAGACCTGGGAAGTGCTGCATGACGCGTCGGTGATTTCCATCGGCGATCCGAACGGGCATTACACCAAACGGACGTATGACCTGTACTGCAGCGATTGCCAGCAGGTCGTTCAGGAAAATTACCGCACGGAAGAAATCTATGAGCCCCACGCCTTAGCGGTACAGAGCCGCACGATGCCGACCTGCGCCGCGCCGGGAGAGGAAACGCTGTACTGTGTTCAGTGCGGCGATACGGTCGTGAACGTCCTGCCGGTGACGGAGCATACCTGGGAACCCTGGGAGGAAGCGTCGGGATCGCGCCATTGCGTGGTCTGCGGGCTGGAAGAAATCCGCGATATTCCCGCCCCACCTGCTGATGAACTGCAGGACGAAGCAGAACCTCAGCAGCATAACGATTCCCACGAAGTGCGCGAAGTGTTGCACGACCAGCCTTGGTATGAATCCCTCGGCAGCCAGGACGGGCATAAGGCCGTCCGGCAGTATGATCTGGTTTGTCTGGACTGCAACCAGGTGATTGAGGCAGCCTGCCGCGTGGAGGAAATCATCGAACCTCATTCCTTCCAGCTTGTAAGCCGCACCGATCCCACCTGCGTCCAGGAGGGACAGGAAGAAATGCACTGCCCGCTGTGCGGTGATGATTATATCAGCGTGCTGCCCATAACGGACCATCAGTGGACCGAATGGGAAGACCTGGATGAGCTGACGGGCGACACGTGCATCAGCGACCGGCTTGTGAAACGCCGCTGCATTATTTGCGGTCTGGAAGAGACGACCCTGCTTCCGGCTTCGGGGCATCAATGGGTAGCTGTCAGCTATACGGAAGCCACCTGTGACGAGGACGGCGAAGCCGTGCGGCGATGCGCTGTGTGCGGATTGGAGGAAACGCTCGTCCTGCCTGCTTATGGCCATACCTACGTGCAGAATGACGGGCAGCTGACCTGCGCGATCTGCGGTGAAGTGAAGGAAAAGGAAACGGTTCAGGCGCAAAGCAAGCAGTCCCACATGTACTATAACAACACCGTCACTTCCTTCGGCCCCACTACCCGCGAACTGATCGGGGGCAGCGTGTGGAACCGCGTCACCCCGGTGGATTTGTCCCAGGAAGGCGTGTTCACTTATCCCCTGATCGCCAGCAATCAGTACACCGTCGGCACGGCGACGCTGGTCAACGGCCAGGACAGCCAGGAAGTGCAGTACAAGCTCAGCTCGTCCAAGATCAACGTGCATTCCGAATCCCTGGTGGTGTATCCCGATCTGGAAGCCCTGAAAACCGGCAATCACGCCATCTCCTTTGATTTCAACGAGCCGATCGACCTGAAGGCCCGCTTTGGCGAAGACGCCCATGTGATCGTGGCGATTACCCTGAAAGCCGATTACGACGCCGACAGCGTGGGCGTCCGACGCTTCTCCGCCGACCAGAAGTGGATCGACCAGATGATGGCGATGATCCAATAATCCCATTTTACTGAACCGGCTGCCGAAGGGAAAACCTCGGCAGCCGGTTTTTCTTTCCGGAAAAAGCTCTTTTCTTTTTCGGCAGGATCGTGTATAATAAAACACGCGCTGAACGGCAAACCCGAATGCGGACGTATGGAGGCCAGCGGCAGGCGCGAATACAAAATTAGTTTCCCTTAAGGGCAGGGATGCGTCCGGGCCCGAGAGCGAAAGGAGGCATCAAAGGGTTTTTGGGGCGCATGGCAGAATCGTCATGCTTTTCTTTTTGGAAAGGAAGAAGAGGAAAAAGTTCCATGGAAGAAGAACGCATCGGTTTTATCGGGATCGTCATCGAGGATCTGACCCAGACCGCGAAGGTGAACCAAATTATTTCCCAGTTTCAGGATATGGTGACGGGCCGCATCGGCGTGCCCGACCATGAAAGGAACATGGCGGTGATTGGCTTGCTGGTTCGCGGGGATAATATCCGGGTGGGCAGCTTCACCGGCAAGCTGGGCAACGTGCCCGGCGTGCAGGTGAAAAGCGCGATGACAAAAAGCAAAGAGAAAGAAGGTAATTGACCATGAAAAATTTCTTTAAAATCCTGGCCGTGCTGGTGCTGGCCGTGAGCATCCCCTTCGTTTGCATGGCGGAGAACGCCGCCGAAACCACTGCGCCCGTGCGGGTGGCGGGCCTGAAAGGCCCCACCGGAATGGCGCTGGCCCACATGATCACCGTGGACGAAGGCAACTATGACCTGACCCTGGTGGCCGCGCCCGCCGAGGTGAACGCGCTGGTCATTTCCGGTCAGGTGGACATTGCCGCCGTGCCCATCAATGTGGGCTCTGTGCTGTTCAACAAGACCGAGGGCGGCGTGCGCGCTCTGTCCCTCATCACCCGCGGTATGCTGTATGTGCTGGAAAACGGCGACAGCATCCACTCCGTCGCCGACCTGGAAGGCAAAACCATCCTGAACGCCGGCCAGGGCGCGACCCCGGAATACGTGATGAACTACATCCTGGACACCAACGGCGTCAAGGCCAACATGGAGTTTGAAGCCGAGCACGCCGCCGTGGCCTCCAAGGCCATCGAAGGCCTGGCCGACGTGGTCATGCTGCCCGAACCCCTGGTGACCCAGGTGCTGATGAAGAACCCCAGCTTCCGCAAGGCGCTGGACATCACCGAAGAATTTGCGGCCGCCGCCCAGAAGAACGGCTTTGCCGACGCCCAGCTGTCCATGAGCGTGGTCATCGCCCGAAAGGAATTTGTGGAAGCGCACCCCGAACAGGTGGCGCAGTTCATGAAGGATCTGGAAGCCTCCATCGCTTTCGCCAATGAAAACGTCGCCGACGCCGCGAAGGAAATCGCTGCGCTGGAAATCATCCCCGCCGCGCCGCTGGCCGAAAAAGCGCTGCCCTCCTGCCGCCTGGTCTTCGTGTCCGGCGCGGAGATGCAGGCCCAGGCCGCCCCGCTGTATGACATCCTGTTCGCCGCGAACCCTGCCTCTGTCGGCGGCAAGGTGCCCGCGGACGAATACTACTTTCAATAACAACCGCAAATGAAAATGCCTGCGGCGCTGGAGATCAGCGCCGCTTTTTTAGCAGGGAAAAACGTTGAAAAAAACACTCCACAAAACGGAAAGAATGTTGTATAATGAATCTGGATTCAAACTCAACCCGTAACCGCCGCGTGAAACGAAAGTGAAGGAGAAACAACATGGCTGATTTTGTTCGTCTCGGAATCATCGGCATCGGCAATCAGGGCGGCAATTATTCCCGTTCCCTGACCACCGATCCCACCTGGTGCCCGGAAATCAAGCTGACCGCTGTCGCGGACAAAAACCCCGCCCGCCTCGAATGGGCCAAAGCGACCCTGGGCGAGGACGTCGCCCGGTTTGACGACGCCATCGCCATGCTGGACAGCGGGCTGATCGACGCCTGCGTGGTGTCCATTCCTCACTACGACCATCCCAAGTACGTGATGGAGTGCATGAAGCGCGGCATCCACGTGATGTGCGAAAAGCCCGCGGGCGTGTACACCAAGCAGGTGCGCGAAATGAACGAGGAAGCGAAAAAGCACCCCGACGTGGTGTTCGGCATGATGTTCAACCAGCGCACCAACTGCCTCTACCGCAAAATGCGCGAGCTGGTGCAGAGCGGCAAATACGGCCGCGTGCGCCGCGCCAACTGGCTCATCACCAACTGGTACCGCAGCCAGTTCTATTATGACAGCGGCGACTGGCGCGCCACCTGGAGCGGCGAGGGCGGCGGCGTGCTGCTGAACCAGTGTCCCCATCAGCTGGACCTGTGGCAGTGGATTTTAGGCATGCCCAAAAAGGTGCAGGCCTTCATGCGCTACGGCCAGTGGCACGACATCGAGGTGGAGGACGACGTGACCGCGCTCATGGAATACGAGGACGGCCACACCGGCGTGTTCATCACCTCCACCGGCGACCCGCACGGCTCCAACCGTTTCGAGGTACAGATGGACGGCGCGCAGCTGATCGCTGAAAACAACAAGTTGTATCTGCTGGAATTTGACCAGCTGGAGCAGGAATGGACCAAGACCAACACCGCGTCCTTCGCCTCCGTCCCCGCCCACGAAGTAGAAGTGGAAATGGATGGGGAGAACCCCCAGCACAAGGGTGTGTTCCGCGCCTGGGCTGCCGCCATCCTGCGGGGCGAACCGCTGGTGGCTGGCGGCGAGGAAGGCATCAACGGCCTCACCCTCTCCAACGCCATGCACCTGTCGGCCTTCCTGGGCAAGCCTGTGGAACTGCCCTTCGACGAGGATCTGTTCTACGACGAGCTGATGAAACGCGTCGCTACCTCCCGCCGCAAGGAAGGCGGCGCCGCCGTGTTCGCGGATACCGCCAGTTCCTTTGCCGGAACCAAATAATGCATGAATCGCTTCCGCCGCAGGCTCCAGCAAATGGAGCGGCGGCGGATTTTTTGTCCTGTGATATATCCGGGCCCGAACAAAATGCGCTTGCCAATCTATGGGTTTCGGGCTATAATAACCATGGATGAAAGCTGTTCTTTTTAAAATCAAATGCTGTTTGATCCTGCTCTGACTTTGCTTTCCTCGGGCCGACGCAGGATACAATCGTATAAAATGGTTTTCTATTCATCACCAGAGGAGCTTGCGATGAAAAGAATCATGGCTGTTTTGTGCGCGGGAATGGTGCTCGTGGGCGCGTGCGGCGCTGCGAAGGCGGAAAAAAGCGTTTCTACCGGAATGCATTTATATAGCGCTGGCACTTATACCGTAGGGGATCAGCTTGAAGAAGGAGAGTATATCCTCTTTTGCGCGGAGGGTCATGAGGCCCAATACCTTGTCAGCATTGACGAGGAAGGCCTGGATGTGATCACAGAGGGCGTTTTCGGCGCCAATGCCATCCTGACGGTAGAGGAAGGCGATTATTTGCAGCTGACCGACTGCACCGCGGTACTGGCTGAGGATTTCTACAGCGTCAGCCGGATCGAACCGGACGGTGACGGCGGAACGCTGAAAATCGGCTATGACATTGAACCGGGGACTTATGAGCTGATCGGCTGTTCTGATGAGACTTCTTTCTATCGCATCTATGATGACAGTAGATTCCACCTGATTGCGGGAGAAGAAGAGTTCCAGTTTGCCTGCGAGGTATACCTGGAGTTGGGACAGTATCTGGAATTGGTGAACTGTACCGTCGGCCGCAGGATTTCCGGCAGTCCTGCGCCTGCCCCATCAGAAGCGGCGGAGACCGATTTGGCTGATGATGCAGAGGCTGATTTCCTGCTGACACCGGCTTCTGAACCGGAAAAAACGCTGGATTCGGTTCGGAGGGTACGGATCGCTGAAACCCGCACGCCCGTCATTCGGGCAATTCCCTCTACAAAGGGCGAACCGCTCGGTACTGCGGAAGCCGGGGCGGAGTACGAACTGTTGGAAGCTGCGGAAAAATGGTATAAAATCCGCTTGGACGATGGCAGAGAAGGCTGGATCGCCCGCGGTATGGCGGAGATTGTCGAATGAGGCACGAAAAGAACAGCAGTCCATATCGCATCATTGCTTTGGACATTGACGGAACGCTGCTGAACAGCCGTAAGGAAGTTACTTCCGCCTGCGCCGACGCGGTGCGCCAGGCCGCAGAAGCAGGCAAAATCATCGTTTACAATACGGGCCGCGCCGTATCTGAACTGACAGAGTTTTTTCCCCTGCTGCCGGATATCCGGTGGGCGGTATATGCCAGCGGGGCCGGTCTGTATGACATTCAAAAAGGAAAAGCATTTGCCCTGCACGGCATCCCGCGGGCCGACGCGGACGCGATTCTGGCTCTGGCGCGGACGAAAGACCTGATGCCCCAGCTGGTGATCGGTGACCGGGACGTGATTCAAGCGTCCCACATGGCGCGGCTCGATCATTTCCACATGGAAATCTACCGGCCGCTGTATGAACGCGCCATGACGCTGGTGCCGGATATTTATTCCTATGCGGCAAACTGCCGGGAAGATTTTTTGAAGATCAACCTGTACCATGCTGATCCTGCGGAGCGCGTGCGCACGCGGGAGGAACTTTCCTGCCTGACGGTGGAGAAGGCTTATTCGGAGGTTTCATCCCTGGAATGCTCCGCCGCTGGGGTGGACAAGGGCTCGGGACTGCTGCGTTTGTGCGGCGAGCTTGGGATTCCCGCGGCTGAAAGCGTCTCGGTCGGCGACGCGGACAACGATATACCCATGCTTCGCGCCGCCGGGCTGGGCATCGCCATGGGCAACGCGGCACGGCATGTGAAGGACGCGGCTGACCGCGTGGCAGCGGACAATGATCATGACGGCTGCGCCGAGGCGATCCGGATGGCGCTTTGATACGACAAAGAGAAATGTTTCAAATGGGAAGGAGCGTTGAACGGTATGAAGGCGATCGTGAACGGAAGGATCCTGCTGCCTGACGCGGAGGTGCGGAACAAGGCTTTGCTGTATGACGAGTCGATCATCGGCATAGTGGACGAGGCCGATGCCCGGCGTCAGGCGGAGGAAATCATCGACGCCCGGGGAGCGTATGTGGCCCCCGGCCTGATGGACGTGCACATTCACGGCTACGGCGGCGACGATGTGTCCGACGATGATCCGCAGGGAGTGCGCCGCATGGCCGAAAAATTGCTGACAAACGGCGTTACGTCCTTCCTGCCAACCACGCTGACCGTGGGCTGGGACACGCTGAAAAGCGTCTGCTGCCATATGCGGCCCTTGGCGGAGGAAAGCCGGAAGCCGGATTTCCCCGGCGCGGAGATCCTGGGGGTGCACCTGGAGGGCCCCTTCATCAATCCGGAACGAAAAGGCGCCCAGAACCCGGAATACATCCTGCCGCCCGACGCGAAGCGCGTGCTGCCCTTCGCCGATATCGTGCGTCTCATCACCCTGGCTCCCGAAATGCCGGGGGGATACGACTGCATCCGCACTTTAAAGCAGCAATCTGAAATCGCCGTTTCCATGGGACACAGCAGCGCGACGTTTGACCAGGCCATGACCGCCGTGGGGCTGGGCGTTACCCGGGCGACCCACCTGTTCAACGCCATGACCCCGCTGCATCACCGGGACCCCGGCGTGGTAGGCGCGGCGCTGAACAGCGACGTGTATACCGAACTGATCGCCGACACCTTCCACGTGAATAAGGGCATTTATCCCATGCTGGCCAAAGCCAAAGGCGATCATCTCGTACTCATTACCGACGCGCTGCGCTCCGCCGGGATGCCCGACGGGGAATACGAAAACGGCGGGCAGACCTTTGTGCTCAAGGGCATTGAATGCCGCCTCCTGGACGGCACCATCGCGGGCAGCGTGCTGCGTATGAACCAGGGCGTGCGGAATTTCCGCGACTATGGCGGCGTCACGATGGCGCAGGCCGTGCGCGCCGCGTCGTTGGCCCCGGCGGAATCCATCGGCATGGGGAGCGAAAAAGGTTCCCTCACGCCTGGCAAGGACGCCGATATCGTCTTGCTCGACAATGACTGCCAGGTGCTCAAAACCATCGTGCGCGGCGTGTGCAAGTATTCAAAATAACCGCTTGACAAAAAAACAAAAAGCGAGGGACGTGCAAGCCCTCGCTTTTGTTTGCGCGGTCATTTGAGGCTGTATACCCGCAAATTGGCGTACTCGCCGATCATCGGCGCAAGCTGCCGCAGGCCGATGCAGCCGCCCTGCAGCAGGGGGCCGTACTGCACGCCGTCGTCATGGAAATTCAGCACCTCCAGCCCATTGATGGCAAACCGCACATCTGGCCCCCGCTTGAGCAAGGTCAGGGTGTAGAAGCCATCGGCGTCCTCCGCGTCCGGTATGGGGTCGGCCCCCTGCGCCACCAGGTGGAAGCCATAGCTTTTACGCAGGTTACAGGTGTGGAAGGCGCGCTCGTCCTTTTCCTTGCGGCGGAAAAAGGACAGATGGAAGGCGTTGATGTCCCCATGGTGATACTGGATATATTCGCCGGTGCGGGGAGCAAGGGAGGAATCAAACAAATCGCGGCCATCCCGGCCGGAGGCGGAGAAAAACAGCATGGCCAGGCCCGGCTCCCGAAGCGGGCGAAAGTCAAGGCTCAGCAGCATATCCGCTGGAAAAGCCTTTCGGCACCAAAGAACATAGTTGGCTTTCTGGCCCAGCTCCGCGCTTTCGGCATTTTCCAATTGCAGCCTGCCGTTGGGAAAACGGGTCAGAGCTTTTCCTTCCAGGATAAAATCCCGCAGGTCATCGGCGCGGGAAAGCGGATTTTCATAGATCAGATCGCCGCGCAAATCGTCAAAGCTGTTCAAAGCATGGCCCCCTTTTTCTATTGGTATGATTACTATACCACGAAACAATCTGCAAAGCCAGCATTTTTCTGTTGTCACGCGCTGTTTTTCCAGGTATAATCAGAAAGAAAGGAATATACGGGGAGGGCAATCAAGCATGCGTATACACCTGATGGAAAACCGCCGGGCAAAAGGCTGGGCGTCCTTCGGCGGATACTGGCCGCGCGGCGAAGCGCGGGAAAACGCGTTCCAGCTGATCAATGAGGCTGGAGCGTCCATTCCGCTGCAAAGCGAAATTACCGCCCGCTGGCCGGACGGCTCCGTAAAGTGGAGCCGCCATATTGCCCGGGCAGAACAAATAAACCGCGGCGGGGAGCTGCTTCCGGGCAGCGCCGCAATGCCGCAGGGATTAACGGTAACAGAAACCCGGGAGGGCTGGAGGGTTTGCGGTAATGAAATCTGCCTGACGGTGCCCAAGGAAGGAGAATTCCTGGCAGCGGATTGCTGGAGAGGAGGGCAGGAAGCGTTTGGCCGGGTTTCGCCGGTGCTGCGGCTGAGCCATGTGAGCGAAGCAGAGGACGGCTGTACGGTTCAAACCCGGAGCCTCCTGGCCCAAGTCCGCTGCCGTATGCTGGAAACCGCCGGGCCTTTGGAAACGGTATTCCGGTTTGACGGCGTGCATATAGAGGACGGACAGGAAAAAATGCCGTTCCGCATCCGCATGAGCGTTCGGAGTGATGGAGAAATCCTGTTCGACGATACCTTTTTCTTTCAGGGCGAACCGGAATGGGATCGCCTGGCCGGGTGGGGGCTTCGGTTTGAAACGCGTCTGAGCGGACGCTCTTATCAGCGGCATATCCGGTTCCTGACGGACGGAGCGGTATATCATGACAATCCGACGCAGCTCTTTTACTGGAGAAAGCATCTGGACCCCGCGCTGCTCGCGGCGCAGAACCGGGGCGAAACCGTGGAAGCCACGGAGGAATGGGACGCGGTCGCACAGGACCTGCCTCGGTGGGATCATTTTTGTCTGACCCAGGATTCCGCGTTTCACTTCTGCATTCGCAAGAAAGCCTGGGAGGGAGGCTGCTGGCTGGACGGCGTGCAGGGAAGGCGCGCGCCCGGCGTTCTGGCGGTCAGCGACCCGGAACGGACCCTGAGCTTCCATCTGCGGGAATGCTGGGAAAAGCACCCGGCAGGGCTGGAAACGGAGCGGCTGTCCGGGGATGATACCGCCTGCACGGTGTGGTTTTACGCGCCGCAGGCCGAGCCCTTCGATTTCCGCCATTATGATCAGCGCACGTATCCCATGGGAAATTATGAGGGCTTCGACTATATGCTGCCCGATCCAAACGGGATCGCGGTCACGTGCCGGGTGGCGGTTCACGCGGAAAACGCCTATGTACCGGATGATGAACTGAAAGCCCTGTCGGACAGCGTCCGGCGGCCCCCGGTCTATCTGGCTTCCCCGGAATATTACCATAAGCACAGAGCGTTCGGCTACTGGAGCCTGCCCCGGCGGGATACGGAGGTGGACCGCTGGATCGAAGACCAGATTTCGGCCGCCTTTGACTTTTATGAATCTGAGGTGGAAGCCAGAAGCTGGTATGGGCTGTTCAATTACGGCGATGTCATGCATACCTACGAAGCCTGCCGCCATATGTGGCGCTGGGATGTGGGCGGCTACGCCTGGGATAATACGGAGCTGACGCCCACCTATTGGCTGTGGCTGCAATTCCTGCGCACCGGCAGCGAGCGGGTGTTCCGCATGGCGGAAGCCCTCAGCCGCCACGCCGCTGACGTGGATATGTGCCACTTTGGCCCCAGAAAGGGCCTGGGCTCGCGCCATAATGTGCGGCATTGGGGCTGCCCCTGCAAAGAGCCGCGGGTGTCCATGGCGGGGCATCACAGGCCACTGTTTTACCTGACGGGCGACCGCCGTGTCGGCGACTGCATGGAGGATACCCTTTCAGCGGCGGAAGCGCTGCGGGAAATGCCGTGGTATACGAAGGACGGCAGCCTGAAGCTGCGCTCCGGCCCCGATTGGGCGGCGCTGGTGTCCGACTGGATGACCGCTTACGAACGCACGCTGAACCCTGTCTGGCGCGGGAAAATCGAAGCCGGGATTTCCGCTCTGGAAAAAACGCCGCTGGGATTGACCTCCGGGCCGCTGTTCGGCTTTGATCCCGAAACGGGAAAGCTGGAATATAATGGAGAAATCCCCCGCAGCGGAATGCATTTGCAGGCGTGCATGGGGGAGACGGAGGTATGGCTGGAAACGGCGGATATGCTGCAAAACAAAGCCTTATCGGATATGACCGCGCGGAACGGGCTGTTTTTCTTCCTGTCTCCGGAGGAGCGGGAGCGGCAATCGGGCGGCCTGCTGCAAGACCGGCAGTTCGGCAGTCCCATCTATTCCGCGGAAATGCAGGCCTGGGCGGCGAAGGAACGAAAAGACGATGCCATGGGGCGCGCTATTTGGCGGAACCTGCTGTCGCTGCTCTACTCTCCCGAGCATCCGGAGGGCTATCAGCCGGTGGCCTACGCAGCCCGGGAGGACGGAGCGGACTTGCTTGAAATTCCCTGGGTCACGACCAATTTTACCGCGCAATGGTGCCTGAAAGCCATCGTCTCAGCTGACCTGATTCCGGACTGCCTTCCGAAAACGCTGGCAGAGTTGAATGAACAGCTGCGTCAGTATCCCCCGGAATACCGTCTGTACGGCGCATAATATACTGTTCCACTTTAATATTTTAGAAGATGAGTGATACAAAAAAGCGTTTCCAGTGATTCAAAGGCTGGAAACGCTTTTTTAATTCCTGGATGATTAGAGCGTCTGCTCCGCCTGGGCGGCGGCGTCGATGGCTTCAACGATGGGCGCGTCGGGATAATCGGTGGTGATGGGCAGGGGGAGGGACTGCATGTATTCATGCATGGCCTCTGCCACGCGCTTGCTGTTGGCGACGGCCTCGACAACGGTGCGCGCGCCGCTGGCGGCATCGCCCGCCGCGAACACGCCGGGGCGGCTGGTGTGGCCATCGGCGTCCACGGAAAGCAATCCGGACTTGCTGGTGTCGATATCCTTGGTGCTGGCAATCAGGTTGCTTTCCGCGCCTTGACTCACGGCCACGATCACGCCGGTGCAGGGGTACAGCTTTTCGGTGCCGGGGATCGGAACGATCTTGCCGTTTTCGTCCTGGTGGCTGTCAGCCAGGATCACGCCGTCCTCCCGGATCTCCAGGGTGCACTTGTTGTAGATGAAGTCCACGCCCTCCAGCCTGGCGTAGCTGGATTCGTACTGGCTGGCGGTGATGGTGTCGGTCAGGTTCACGCAGCTGACGTAGCGCGCGCCGTGGCGGATGGCGGTGCGGGCGCAGTCCATGGCGCTGTTGCCGGTGCCGATGACCATGATGCGCTCGCCCAGGCGGAAGGCGGCGGGGCTGGCCAGGTAGTTGATGGCGTAGGTGACGTGGCCCAGGCTTTCGCCCCGGACGTTCAGCTTGCGCGGCTTCCACAGGCCCGCGCCGACGAACACGCTCTGATAGCCGTCGCGGAACAGGTCGTCAATGGTGATGGCGCTGCCGATGTAGGTGTTGGGGCGGAACCGGATGCCCTTCAATTCCAGGTGGCGGTAGGCCATATCGTCCAGCACGGAATCGGGCAGGCGGAAGTCCGGGATGCCGTAGCGCATCACGCCGCCGATCTTGTCCCGGCTGTCGAAGATCGTCACGCCGTAGCCGTAGCGGGCCAGGATGATGGCCACGGTCAGGCCCGCCGGGCCCGCGCCGATGATGGCGGCCTTGCGGCCGTTGGAGGGAGCGGGGCCCTTCACCATCTGATTGGCGTAGGTGGTGGAGATGTAGCTTTCAATGATCGAAAAGTGCACCGGCGCTTCCTTGATGCCGCGCACGCAGTGGCCCTCGCACTGGTTTTCATGGTTGCACACCAGGGAGCAGACCGTAGTGAGCGGGTTGTTTTCAAACAGCATCCAGCCCGCCTCGTTCAGTTTGCCTTCCTTGAGCAGCCGGATCACCTGCGGGATATTGGTATGAATGGGGCAGCCCTCCTGGCAGCGGGGCTTTTTGCATTGCAGACAGCGGTTGGCTTCTTCCATCACGTGCAGGGCCATGATATTGTTTCCTCCGTTTATCCGTAGTATCCTCTAAAAAAGCGGCGAACAGCAGCGCTTACCGCTGTTACTGTGCGCCACTGGTTACTGTTTTTCCTTTTTTCATCCTGAAATTAGATTACTCTCTTT
>ONRC01000078.1 GCA_900320085.1 uncultured Eubacteriales bacterium | reverse complement strand
GATTTTGGCCTTGTTGGTGTTGATGCCCTGGGCCCGGGACATGGCTTCGTTGGCCCCGGTAGCGCGCAGGGAGCAGCCCAATTCCGTGCCGAAGAACCAATACAGAACGCCGATCAGCAGCGCCAGAATCAGCAGCACGGTAAAGATGGGATTGCTGATGCCTGCTGTCCGCACGTTCCGTTGGCTGACGATGAGGGCATACTTGGTCACGTTGATGCCCTGATTGGCCTTAAATTCCATGATCGCCAGGTTGATGGAATACAGGCTCAGTTGGGTCAGAATGCCCGCCAATATGGGCGGGATACCCATGGCGGTGTGGAATACGCCTGTCAGCAGCCCCGCCAGCATCCCGGCGATGACAGCACACAGCAGCGCTACCCACACGTTCACCCCGTTCAGCATCAGCATTACGCACACCGCACCGCCGGTGGCCATGCTGCCGTCTACGGTCAGGTCGGCCAGGTCCAGCACCTTATAGGTGATATATACGCCAATGGCCATGATGCCCCAGATCAGCCCTTGGGCAATGGCTCCCGGCATCGCGTTGAGAAGAGCGGTCAAGTTCATACAGGAAACCTCCAAGCCGCGGGAAAGGAGCAGCTTTCGCTGCTCCTTTTCCGCAAAGTATTATTGAATCGCCACGTAGTCCTCGGGAATCTGAACACCCAGGAGCGCGCACATTTCCGCGTTGTATTCCTTCGTCACGTTGGGGGCGAAGCGCACATTCATGGTGGCCACATCAGCGCCATTGACCAATACTTCATAGGCCATTTCGCCGGTGGCATAGCCCAGATCGTAATAGCTGATGGACAGGGTGGCCACGCCGCAGCCCGCGCAGATGCCTTCTTCACCCACGATGGCAGGCTTCATGGCAGGCTCCAGCACGTTCCGGATCGCTTCGGTGCAGGAAGCGGCAGTGTTATCGGTGGGGATATACAGCACATCACAGCCGTCGCAGGCGTTCTGGGTCACGGAGGCCACGTCGTTGGAATCGGCGAAGGTGTACTCCACGCATTCATAGCCCAGGGCGGTCAGATACCCGGTGATCACATCCACCTGGTATTTGGAGTTGGGCTCGGCGGAGCAATAGAGCAGGCCCACCTTCTTGGCGTCGGGGAACAGCTCATGCAGCATATTGGCCTGCTGTTCCAGGGGAGCCAGGTCGCTGGTGCCGGACACGTTCATGCCGGTGGCCCCGTTCCAATCGTCGATATCCAGGGCGGTGGCGTAGTCGGTCACGCTGGTGCCCAAAATGGGGATATCGCCTGTGGCGGCCACGGCAGCCTGGAGGGCGGGGGTGGCGTTGGCCATGATCAGGTTCACGCCGCCGGAAATAAAGTTGTTCACGATGGTGGAGCAGGTGTTGGAATCGCCGGAAGCGTTCTGCACGTCAAAGGTCACCTTGTCGCCCAGCTTTTCCTTCAGCGCGTCCTGGAAGCCCTGGGTGGCGGCGTCCAGCGCCACGTGCTGCACCAGCTGGCAAATGCCGACGCGGTAGGTGTCTTCCGCCATAGCGGCTGCGCTCAGGCTAAGCGTCAAAACGAGGGCAAGGATCATAGCGGCTGTTTTTTTCATAAGTGGTTCCTCCTGTCGTTTTTTGATTTATCAAAAAGACGGCCCTTCCCATCCGGAAGAGCCGTCTTGATGAACTTCGTTTTTTCATCAGGAGCAGTTCCTGCAGATGGGAGAGCGCGTAAAAAAGAACACAAAAAAGTAAAAGCGCAGAGCGTAAAGCTTCTGCGCTGCGTTCTGAACCGTATGGCAAACAGACACCATGGGGGCATACATATGGCGGGATACGGACTGCGCGTTCAAGCTGCGTTTCATGGAAATCCCGCCTTTCTGTCAATTTATGTTAGCAGTTTACCACCGTTTTTTAAGAAGTCAAGCCCATAACCCCTCAAAAACAATGTTTGTACAATCCTATTCCCACTCGATTGAGGAGGGCGGTTTACTCGTCACATCCAGCACCACACGGCTGGCATGGGCCACCTCGTTGACAATGCGAGAAGAGACAGCAGCGATGAGGTCATAGGGCAGGCGCGCCCAGTCGGCGGTCATAAAATCGTCGGTAGTGACAGCCCGGAGGGCGATGGTGTAATCGTAGGTGCGTTCGTCGCCCATGACGCCTACGCTGTGCACGCCGGTGAGCACCGTGAAATACTGGTTCACCTGGCGTTCCAGCCCCGCTTTGGCAATTTCCTCCCGGAAAATGGCGTCGCTGTCCCGAACGATCTGCACCTTTTCGGGCGTCACCTCGCCGATCACCCGAATGGCCAGACCGGGGCCCGGGAAGGGCTGACGCCAAACTAATTCGCGGGGCAGGCCCAGGGCTTCGCCCAGCGCGCGCACTTCATCCTTGAACAGCATCCGCAGGGGCTCAATCAATTCCGTAAAACCCAGCTCCTTGGGCAAGCCGCCCACGTTATGGTGGCTCTTGATGACGGCGGCGCTGGTACCCTGGCCGCTTTCGATCACGTCCGGGTAAATGGTGCCCTGGGCGAAATAATCCAGCTTGCCCAATTTTGACGCTTCCTGCCGGAAGACCTCGATAAAATCCCGCCCGATGATGTGGCGCTTTTCCTCGGGGTCTGTGACGCCTTTCAGGTCGGCAAAGAATGTATCCGCCGCGTCTGCCCGGATGAACCGCACCGGGAAAAGCTGGCTGAACACATGGCACACCTGGTCGCTTTCGCCCTTGCGCAGCAGGCCGTGATCCACAAACACGCAGGTGAGGCGATTGCCGATGGCCCGATAGATCAGCGCAGCGGCCACGGAGGAATCCACCCCGCCGGACAGGGCCAGCAGCACCGTCCCCGTGTCACCCACAATTTCCTGAATCTGTTTCACGGCGGTTTCCGCGTAGGCATCCATATTCCAATCGCCGACGCAATGGCAAATACCGTACAGGAAATTGCGAATCAGTTGCTTTCCTTCGTCGGTGTGGGTCACTTCGGGGTGAAACTGCACGCCGTAAATGCGCCTGTCTTCGTTCGCCATGGCGGCGATGGGGCAGTTATCCGTTTCGGCAATGGGATGGAATCCGGGCGGGCACGCTGACACCTGCCAGGTATGGCTCATCCAGCAGGAGGAGGACACGCTCATGCCGTCCTGCAATCCGGCTTGTTCCTTCATGGTCACGGTAACGCGCCCGTATTCCCGTTCCTTGGCCCGTTCCACCTGACCGCCCAAAAGCTGTGCCGTCAGCTGCATGCCATAGCAGATGCCCAGTACCGGCACACCCAAAGCATAAATGGCCGGGTCGCAATGGGGCGCGTCCGGGTCGCAGACGCTGGCAGGCCCGCCGGACAGGATGACGCCCACGGGCTGGCGGGCGGCAATCTCCGACGCGGAAATGCTCCATGGCACTACTTCGGAATACACATGGTTTTCCCGAACCCGCCGGGTGATCAGCTGGGTGTACTGCCCGCCGAAATCCAGGATGATGATTTTCTGATGGTCAGGCAAGGGGATGCCTCCTTTGTTCACCTGCGTTTGGAAAGATAACCTGGAATTTGTGCGATTCTCTTCCGCTTTGCCGTTCTAGCATCATTTGGTTACAGCGTCAAGTATTATTGTTGGTATTCCAAGCATGGTCAATGCCCTGTAAAGAGCACTTGCCCTATCGCTGTATAGCAGGTCCTGCGGCAACTGATCAATAGCATGAACCAGTACTTCCTGGCGAGGCAGCACATCCACCTCATAGAACGCACCATAGTCCCGGTTCCCAGGCAATTCTGAAATACGTTTGGCTGTTTCCTGAATATCCAGTGTCCGCAGATTTCCGAGATGCTCTGTTTCCACGCCCGTGTTGCCAACAAAAAGGTCTCCGTTCTGGTGAACCGCCATATATAGCTCATCCTGCGGGCATTTGAATAATGGAACTATATCAAATCCTTGTTGGAGTTGATCCTTGAGCATACCGATCGTACAGATTTCCTTTGTCAATTCGTCTTCCTGTTGATGCCAACGAGCAAGCCAAGGACGAATCTGGTGAAGGGTATTCAGTGAACCACGATAAGGTTCATAATCCGTCATATGGGCATGCGGTGTAAAGTTAGGGACTGCAAAATAGATATATGCGGGCTGTAGCTGTTGCAGCATCCCGTCGATTTCTTCGGCATCCTCAGCAAAAAAACGGTTGAACATCAGAGATACTCCAACCTCCGCACCGCAGGATTTCATAAACTCAGCCGCTTCAATTGCAATTCTAAAAGCGCTTTCTCGCCGGACGATCTCGTCGTGATGATCAGCATTTCCGTGAATGGTTATACCGAAGTCACGGTATCCACAATCAAGATAAGCCTGCATCACGCCATGACGGTCTTTCCTGCACATCAGTGCAATACCGCTCGTCATTCCGTGATGATAGTTTTCAATATATCTCGTGGTTTTGGCCTTACGAATAATGGACGCAATATCCGGGTGATTCATCGGTTCATTATCCAGTGTAAAGCTGGCTTCAAACGGCAGAAGCTCCGCCAACGCGTCCAGCTTTTCTATGAACAAAAAAGCGTCCTCCAATTTCATCATGCTTCCAGGTCCACCATTGACATAGCAATGCTTGCAACGCGTGTTGCATCCGGAAACCAATATATCAAAATTGACAGTCATCTGAAACCTCCGCAAATTACGATTTATCTTATGCTCCCTCGTCTGAAAGCTTTCCCTATGACGGTCTCTTTGGTACTTTCTCTGACCCAGAGAAAGTACACGTTCCCCCTCCGTCACACGCCGCTGGCTCCGTAGTTGCTCAGCACCCGCGCCGACGGGTCATCCACGTTGCAGCCGGGCCAGGTTTTGTTGGGCATCCAGTAATCGGGAATCATGCGGGTCTGACCGGGATAGAAGGATTCAAACAGCTCCCGGTACAAAAGGCTCTCTTTCGTGAAGGGACGGCAATAGTCATATTTCGACGCCAACTCTGAAAACTCCTTGTCTGTATAGGTGCGTTCCGCCAGGGCTTTCAGGTCGTTGACCATGGAGTGGCCCACGGCGTCGGAAAAGGCCGCCTTTTGCCGCCACAGGATTTCATCGGGCAGGATATGATCGTCGGCAAAGGCTTTGCGGATCAGATATTTGCCCATGTTGTGGGTGTTCATTTTCAACTCCGGGTCAATGCTCATGGCATAGCGCACGAACTTGAGGTCGCCGAAGGGCACCCGGGCTTCCAGGGAGTTGACGGAAATGCAGCGATCGGCCCGCAGCACGTCGTATACATGCAGTTCCCGGATGCGCTTCTCGGCTTCCTCCTGGAAGGCAGCGGCAGAGGGAGCGAAGTCCGTGTACTTGTAGCCGAACAGCTCGTCGGAGATCTCGCCCGTCAGCAACACCCGGATATCCGTATGCTCGTGAATCCATTTGCACACCAGGTACATGCCGATGGAGGCGCGGATGGTGGTGATGTCCCAGGTGCCCAGCAGCTCCACCACAGTGGGCAGTGCATCCAGGACATCCTTCTCAGAGATGATGACCTCCGTGTGATCGCTGCCGATGAAATCTGCGACCATACGGGCGTATTTCAGGTCAATGGCGTCTACATCCATGCCGATGGCGAAGGTGCGGATAGGCTTATGCAGCATCTTCTGGGCAATGGCGCAGACCAGGGAGGAATCCAGCCCTCCGGAGAGCAGGAAGCCAACCGGGGCGTCTGCATCCAGGCGTTTTTCCACTCCGTCCATCAGCAGGCGACGCAGCTTTGCGCAAACCTCTTCCTCGGTTTTCATGGTGAAATACCCCACGTAAGCCGGGTCTGCATACTGGATGAACTGCCCGTCCATCCAGTAATGGCCCGGCGGGAAGGGCAGAATCTGATCACACAGCCCCATCAGGTTCTTGGGTTCGCTGGCAAAGGCCCATGCGCCATCAGGCAGCCTGCCGTAATATAGAGGCCTGATACCGATGGGGTCCCGGGCGGCAATCAGCTTTTGCTGGGCGTTGTCCCACAGGATCAGGGCAAATTCCGCGTCCAGGGTCTTGAACATTTCCACGCCGTATTCGTGATAGAGCGGCAACAGGATCTCGCAGTCAGACTGACTTTGCAATTCGTACTTGGAAAGCAGCCGATCCCTGAGGGGCCGGAAGCCGTACAATTCCCCGTTGCACACCACGGCGTCCCCATCCAGATAAAAAGGCTGCATGCCCCGCTGGTCCAGACCCATAATGGCCAGGCGGTGGAAGCCCAGGTAGCCCACGGGGGTTTCCTCAAAGCGGCTCATGTCCGGGCCTCTTGAAATCGTACGGTCAAAGCACTGCTTCAGGGTTTCTTCCGGGATGGATTTGCTGGTTACGCCGAAAATGGAACACATAAATGGCACCTCCGTTTATTGGGCGACTTTCGTCTCTGATATATTTCAGGACGAAGGCCGCCGCTCCGTGGTGCCACCTGATTTGCTTCTTTGCCAGACTCTTGGAAGCCCCTTTGCTTCCGCTAAGCCCTGACGGCTGTAACGGGCCGTCTATCCCGCCTCCCCTACTTGCTTTTGCTTTCAGTTTGGGCTTGGAAGGGTTCTTCCTCTAGGCCGTCATACGGTATTCCCATCATGTAACCGCTCTCTTGGATGCCCGGATACCAGAGTACTTTGCTTCCGCAACGCTTTGACATGTGAAATTTGCGGGCATTGTAGCACCGGAAAAAGACCTTTGTCAAGACGGAATACAGCCAAAAAACAGGGACGCACGAAATACAGCAGGAATACAATCCGCCCTCTTGATTTTGGAAAAAACAGGCTGTACAATGTGCGCAACAAGGCAAGGGAGCCGTGTTGGTATGGTTCCCTTGCCCTTTTTATTTTGTGAAGGAGGCCTTTTCATGAGTAAGTACAGCAAGGAAGACATCATCCGCATGGTGCGGGAGGATGATGTGGAATTCATCCGGATGCAGTTCACCGATATTTTCGGCCAGCTGAAAAACGTGGCCATCACCGCCAGCCAGATCGAAAAGGCCGTGAACGAC
>ONRC01000013.1:17050-65094 GCA_900320085.1 uncultured Eubacteriales bacterium | reverse complement strand
CTTGCTTTTGTGAGGAACCCAGCCTGCCATTTGGCCCACGCCGTCCACGGAGGCGTATTCGTAAAAATCGTCTAAGTCCTCCTGCCGCCAGGGGCGCAGGGTCAGACGTTCGGTTTTCAGGATCGTTTTGCTGATGTCGATCTCCGCGTTCATCTTTTATCCCTCCGTGGCTTCGGCCAGCGCTTCTTCCGCTTCCTCCCAGTCGGTGTAGGCCTGGGCCAGGGCGTCCTTTAACCGCTGGTATTCCTTCGCGGCGGCAGCGGCCTTGTCCGGGTTGGTGTAGACTTCCGGGCTGGCCATCAGCGCTTCCTGCCGTTCAATGGCTTCCTCGGTATCGGTGATGGTCTTTTCCGCCTGCCGGGCCGCTTCCTTCAAGGCTTTGAGCTGCTCCTTCGCCAGCCGGATTTTTCGTTTTTCCTTGCCCGCCTCGGTTCGGGTCATTTCGGCAAAGCGCGGGTCCTGATTGGCTTGGGCCTGCTCCCATTGCAGCTTGGCCATGTAGTCGTCAAAGTTGCCCAGATATTCCTTGATGCCGTTTTCCGTCAGCACAGCCACGCGGGTGGCAAAGCGGTTGATGAAATAACGGTCATGGGATACGGCCAGGATGGTGCCCTCGAAGCTTTCCAAGGCGTCTTCCAATACCTCGCGGCTGTCCATATCCAGGTGGTTGGTGGGCTCGTCCAGGAGCAAAAGGTTGTCCTTATGCAACATGAGCTTGGTCAGGGCAACCCTTCCTTTTTCCCCGCCGGACAGGGTATGGATGGGCATGAACACATCCTCGCCCGTAAACAGGAACAGGCCCAGCGCGCCGCGCACTTGGCTTTCCTCCAAGCGGGGAAAAGCGTCCCAGACCTCATCCAGTACCGTCTTTTCCGGGTGCAGCCCCTCCTGCTTCTGGTCGTAGTAGCCCGTGTCCACATTGGCGCCCCAACGCACGGAGCCGGTGTCCGGTGTTTCTTCCCCCATGAGGCATTTGAGCAGGGTGGATTTGCCGATGCCGTTGGGCCCCAGCAGCGCCACCCGGTCGCCTGCCCGCAGAGTCAGGTTCACATTTTGAAACAGCGTCCGGTCGCCGAAGGATTTGCTGTAATCCCGGATGAACATCACGTCGTCCCCGGTGCGGCGCTTGGCCTCGAATCGGAAGCGCACCTGATGCTCGTCCTCCGGGCGTTCCAGGCGTTCCACCTTTTCCAGCCGCTTTTCCCGGCTTTCTGCGGCCTTGATGGACTTTTCCCGGTTGAAGGATTTGTACCGGGCGATGATGGCTTCTTCTCTTGCAATCATTTTCTGCTGCTGTTCCCAGGCCCGCATGCGGATCTCAAAGCGCTCCGCCCGCTGGGTCATGTAAGAAGAATAGTTGCCGGTATACTGTTCCAGCGTGCCTAATAGCAATTCTGATATATGTGTGCACACATGATCCAGGAAATAGCGGTCATGGCTGACCACCAGCAGCGTGCCTTTATACTCGGAAAGATAATGCTCCAGCCAGTCCAGAGCCGATAAATCCAGATGGTTGGTCGGCTCGTCCAAGAGCAACAAATCGGGCTTTTGCAAAAGCAATTTTGCTAAACAAAGCCGTGTCAGTTCACCGCCGGACAGCAGCCGGGCGGGCTGGTCGTACTGTTCCTTAGTAAACCCAAGTCCGGCAAGCACGCCCTGAATGGAGGACTTCCAGGCGTACCCATCCGCTTTTTCAAAGGCGTCGCTCAGGCGGGCGTAGGTCTCCCCCATGCGTTTGAGCTCGATTTCGCTGGCGGCGGACATCTCCTTTTCCAGCGCCCGCAGCTTTTCTTCCATGGCAAACACCGGCTCAAACACCTGCTTGAGCTCCTCAAACACGGTGCTGTCGCCCTGCACCTGGTACTGCTGCTCCATGTAGCCCACACGCATTCCCTTCATCAGGGAAATGCTGCCGCCGTCGGCATGCTCCCGACCCGCCAGGATGTTCAGCAGCGTGGTTTTGCCGCAGCCGTTCACCCCCACCAGGCCCATCCGCTGGTGATCCTGCAAGGTCAGGCTCACGTCCTTCAATACCACGTTGCCGCCAAACGCTTTATGCAGGTTCTGAATCGTCAAAACAATCATAGATAACTCCGGTTCATCGTAATAGCCCGCCAAAACCCAAACAAAGGGCTGACCCATTTTGCTGTCAGCCCTTAAAAGCCAAGCGATAAACGCCGCTTATTTCACCAGCAGCATCACGATCGCCAGCACCACGAACACGATGGAAGAAACCTTGGTGGCCAGAGCCAGCTTGCCTTCCAGGGTATTGTTCTTGTTTTTGCCGAAGAACGTTTCGCTGCCGCCGGTCAAAGCACCCATGCCGTCGGATTCGGTATCCTGCATCAGCACGGTCACGATCATCACCAGGGCGGAGATAACCATCAGAATGTCCAGAATTACTTCGATAGCGCTCATGTAAATTGTCCCTCCTTGAAATAGCACAGAAAGTATTCTATCACAGGTTTAAAAAAAATACAAGCGAAATCCATAAAAAAGTGGGAAAATTGAACAGGCTTTTTACATTTTTCTTACGCTTCCGCGCCGATGCCGGTCTGATCCTTCTTCCAGCGGCCGGAGAAGATGAACCAACCGCCCAGCGCCACACCCGCGACGGAAGCGGCGGGCCCAGCAAGCCCAACGCCCATCAGGCCCCAGCCCAGCGCGGAGCCGAACAGGATGGCAACGGGAATGCGAAGCAGCAGCGAGGAAAGCGAAGCGTTAAGCAGGGTAAAGCGGGTATGTCCCGCGCCCATGATGAGGCCGTTAAAGCAGAACTGAATGGGCACCAGCAGGTAGTCAAAGCTGAAGGTGCGCATATATTCCACGCCATTTTTGATCAATTCCGGGTCGGGGCTGAAGATGCCGATGATGGCCTCCGGGAAAATCTGCACCGCAGCGAACACCACCAGGGAAATAGCCATGGCGATTTCGATGCCGACCCACAGACTCTTCTTCGCTCGGTCGTACAGCCGCGCGCCGATGTTCTGCGCTGCAAACGCGCTGACGGAGGAGGACATGGCCACGGCGGGCAGGATGGCGAAGGAGTTGAACTTGCCCACCACGCCGACCGCGGCGGAGGCGGTGTAGCCGCCGATGGAGTTGACGATGCTGGTCATCACCAGGAAGGAGATATTCACCACGATGCTCTGCACCGAGGATGGAATGCCCAGCTTCACCATCAGCTGCATCTTTTCTTTCTGTATGCGGAAGGACTTGAGCTTAAAATCAAAGATGAACTTGTTCCGGCTTAAGTACCAGGCGGCCAGCAGCAGGCTGATCGCCTGGGCGATCACGGTGGCCCAGGCCGCGCCGGCCGCGCCCATGCCAAGCCCCTTGACCAGCCACAGGTCCAGCACCACGTTCACCAGGCAGGCGATGCCGACAAAGATCAGCGGACGCACGGAATCGCCCAGACCGCGCTGGATGGAGGACACGGCGTTGTATCCGAAAATGAACAGCGTGCCGCTCAGGCAGATATTCAGGTAGGATTTGGCGTGTTCAAACGCTTCGGCGGGGGTGTTGAGCAGCCGCAGCATCACGTCGGAAAAAATCAGCATCAGCGCCATCAGCACTGCGCCCACCAGCGCCATGAGGGTAAACATGGTGCCCACGGTTTCGGAGGCGTCCTTTTGCTTTTTCGCGCCTACGTACTGGCCCACCATCACCGTGCCGGACACCGTCAGGCCGCTGACCATCATGACCACCAGGTTGGTGATCTGGCTGCCGATGTTTACACCGGACAGGATCTGGGCGCTGATCACCGGATCGGGGTCGGAAAAGTTGCCCACCACCAGCATGTCCACCGCGCCGTAGAGCGCCTGCAATATATTGGAAAGAAGAAAGGGCAGGGAGAAGGCGATCATGCTTTTGGCGATCGGCCCCTGGGTAAAGTCCCGCTGCGTTTTGGCCATGGATACAACCTCGCTTGAAAAGTGGAATATACTGTTTCATCATATATCAACCGCACGAAAAAAACAAGACCGCAATCCGGTTTTTTCTTGGCAGTTTTTACTCGGAGGAGGACGACTCTTGTATATTCCGATAAAAATTGTCGGGATTATTCATGCAGGATTAAACAAAAAATCCATGAAAATTCATCGTTTTTTTCGCCATATTTTTTAAAAATGGGCGTGCAATTTGTGAAAAAATATGTTATGATAATTGATGGTGTATACCACATATGGATATGCCGCCATTTCGGATGCGAAATCCGACGCAAATATTAAAGGAGGTCTTGAACTGTCATGCCGGACAACAAAGACAAGTATGAGCAGCTGAATCAGGTCATTGCTGAGCTGAAGGATCAGCCCGGCGCGCTGATGCCCGTGCTGCAGCGGGCGCAGGGCATTTTCGGCTGCGTACCCATGGACGTGCAGAAGATCATCGCCGAGGGCCTGGGCGTCACGCTGAGCGAGGTCTACGGCGTTGCCACTTTCTATTCCCAGTTCCGCCTGGAGCCCAACGGCAAATACACCATCAGCGTGTGCCTGGGCACCGCCTGCTATGTCAAGGGCAGCCAGAAGGTGCTGGACCGCCTGAGCGAAGAGCTGAAAACCCCCGTGGGCAAGACTTCTCCCGATGGTCTGTTCACCCTGAACGCCACCCGCTGCCTGGGTGCCTGCGGCCTGGCCCCTGTTATGACCATCAACGATGAAGTGTACGGCCGCCTGGTGCCCGACGACATCCCCGGCATCCTGGCCAAGTACAGAGAGCAGGCGTAAATATATGCGCGATTTGTCCCTGCATATCCTGGACCTGATGCAAAACAGCATCCGGGCCCAGGCCACGGTGGTTTCCCTGAGCGTGCTGCTGAGTGAACAAGGGATTCTTTCTATTATAATAGAAGACGACGGCATCGGCATGAGCGAGGAATTGCTCTCCCGGGTCATGAGCCCCTTCGCCACCACCCGCACCACCCGCAAGGTGGGGCTGGGCATTCCCATGATGGCGGAAAACTGCCGCCTGGCGGGCGGCGATCTGCAGCTGGAAAGCACGCTGGGAAAGGGAACCAAACTGACAGCCACGCTGGACACATCGTCCATCGACTGTCTGCCCCTGGGCGATCTGCCCGGCACCGTGACCACCCTCGTGACGATGAACCCGGACAAGCCGGAGTTTACGCTCCGCTGCGCCTCCCCCAAGGGAGAGATGCAGTTTGACACCCGGGAGATCCGCGAGGCCTTGCAGGGCGTTCCCCTGAATGAACCGGAAATCGCCGCATGGATGCAGGAATCCCTGCGGGAAGAAATAGAACCGATCTTTGGAGGTGTCATTTTATGAAATCTTTGGCTGAATTGCAGGCCATCCGGGAAAAGACCCTGAACCGTATCAACCTGCGTAAAGAAGAAGGCGAAGCCACTCGTGTCGTGATCGGCATGGCCACCTGCGGCATCGCCGCCGGCGCCCGGCCCGTGATGCTTTCCTTCATGGACGAGATCCAGAAGCGCGGCTTGCAGCATGTCACCGTCAGCCAGACCGGCTGCATCGGCATGTGCCGCCTGGAGCCCATGGTGGACGTGATCGTGCCCGGCCAGGAAAAGGTCACCTACGTGCACATGACCCCCGAAAAGGTGGGCCGCGTGGTGGCGGAACACATCGTCAACGGCCGTCCTGTGGAGGAATACACCATCGGCGCCGCCGAAAAATAAGCATATGATGCTGTAACAGGGAGGAGAAATTCATGGATATCTATCGCGCTCATGTGCTCTGCTGCGGCGGTACCGGCTGTACCTCTTCCGGCTCTGCCCAGCTGATCCAGCGCTTCGAGGAGAAGATCAAGGAAAACGGCCTGGACAAGGAAGTCAAGGTCATCCGCACCGGCTGCTTCGGTCTGTGCGAAGCGGGCCCCGTGGTCATCGTGTACCCCGAAGGCACCTTCTATTCCCGGGTCAAGGTGGACGACGTGGACGAGATCGTCACCGAACACCTGCTCAAGGGCCGCAAGGTGCAGCACCTGGTGTACAGCGACCACGCCACCCACGAGCAGAACGCCAACAAGTCCCTGCAGGACATCAACTTCTATAAGCATCAGCATCGTATCGCCCTGCGCAACTGCGGCGTGATCGACCCTGAAAACATCGACGAATACCTGGCCTTCGACGGCTACAAGGCCCTGGAAAAGGCTCTGACCACCATGACCCGCGAGCAGGTCATTGAGGAGATCCTCAAGTCCGGCCTGCGCGGACGCGGCGGCGGCGGCTTCCCCACCGGCCTCAAGTGGAAATTTGCGGCGGCCTCCGTGGCTGACCAGAAGTACGTGGCCTGCAACGCTGACGAGGGCGACCCCGGCGCGTTCATGGACCGTTCTGTTCTGGAAGGCGACCCCCACGCCGTGCTGGAAGCCATGGCCATCGCCGGCTATGCCATCGGCGCTTCCGAGGGCTACATCTACGTCCGCGCCGAATATCCCATCGCTGTGAAGCGTTTGGAAATCGCCATCGGCCAGGCCCGTGAATATGGCCTGCTGGGCAAGAACATTTTTGAAACCGGCTTCGATTTTGATATCAAGATCCGCCTGGGCGCCGGCGCGTTCGTGTGTGGCGAAGAAACCGCCCTCATGCGCTCCATCGAAGGCAAGCGCGGCGAGCCCACCCCCCGTCCTCCGTTCCCCGCGGTGAAGGGCCTGTTCGCCAAGCCCACCATGCTCAACAACGTGGAAACCTACGCCAACGTGGCCCAGATCATCCTGAACGGCGCGGACTGGTTCGCTTCCATGGGCACCGAAAAGAGCAAGGGCACCAAGGTGTTCGCCCTAGGCGGCAAGATCAACAACACCGGCCTGGTGGAAGTGCCCATGGGCACCCCGCTTCGCACCATCATTTACGATATCGGCGGCGGCATCCCCAACGGCAAGAAATTTAAGGCCGTGCAGACTGGCGGCCCCTCCGGCGGCTGCCTGCCCGCGGAACTGCTGGACACCCCCGTGGACTATGACAACCTGATCGCCGCTGGCTCCATGATGGGCTCCGGCGGCATGATCGTCATGGACGAAGACAACTGCATGGTGGACATCGCCCGCTTCTTCCTGGACTTCACCGTGGACGAAAGCTGCGGCAAGTGCGCTCCCTGCCGGATCGGCACCCGGCGCATGCTGGAGATCCTGGAACGCATCGTGAACGGCAAGGGCGAGGAAGGCGACATCGAAAAGCTGGAAAACCTGGCCAACACCATCAAGGCCACCGCTCTGTGCGGCCTGGGCCAGACAGCGCCCAACCCCGTTCTGTCCACCATCAAATTCTTCCGTCATGAATATGAAGCCCATATCCGGGAAAAGAAGTGCCCAGCGCATCACTGCCAGGCGCTGCTGAGCTACGTGATCGACCCCGAGAAGTGCCGCGGCTGCACCGCTTGCGCCCGCGTGTGCCCCGGCGGCGCGATCAGCGGCGAAGTGAAGAAAGCCCACAAGATCGACACCAGCAAATGCTTAAAGTGCGGCGCGTGCATCGAGAAGTGCCGCTTTGGCGCGATCTCCAAACAGTGATTCGTGCAAGGAGGAAAGAACAATGGAACAAATGGTCAACCTTACCATTGATAACGTTAAGGTTTCTGTCCCCGCCGGCACGACCGTTCTGGAGGCTGCCAAGCAGGCGGGCATCAATATCCCCACCCTGTGCTATCTGAAGGACGTGAACGCCATCGGCGCCTGCCGCATGTGCGTGGTCAACGCGGGCGGACGTGCCCTGCAGGCCGCCTGCGTGCTGCCTGTCAGCGAAGGCATGAACGTGAAAACCAACACCCCCCAGATCCGTCAGTACCGCAAGAACCTGCTGGAGCTGGTGCTGTCCGCTCACGAGCAAAAGTGCCTCTCCTGCATCCGCTCCACCAATTGCGAGCTGCAGAAGCTCTGCCGCGAGCTGGGCGTGGAAAACGGCGACAAGTACGCCGGCAAGCAGAACCACTATGACATCGACGATGTGAGCCCCTCCATCGTGCGCGACAACAACAAGTGCATCCTGTGCCGCCGCTGCGTGGCCGTGTGCTCCAAGGTGCAGAACGTGGGCGTCATCGGCGCGGTGAACCGCGGCTTCGTGACCGCCATCGAGTCCCCCTGGAACCTGAAGCTGGCCGACATGCCCTGCATCAACTGCGGCCAGTGCATCACCGCCTGCCCCGTGGGCGCCCTGTATGAAAAGGACGAAACCAAGAAGGTGTGGGACCTGATCGCCGACGAAAGCAAGCACGTGGTGGTGCAGCCCGCTCCCGCCGTGCGCGCCGCGCTCGGCGAGGAATTCGGTCTGCCCATGGGTACCTCCGTCACCGGCAAGCTGGCTGCCGCCCTGCACCGCTTGGGCTTTGACAAGGTGTTCGACACCGACTTCGGCGCTGACCTGACCATCATGGAGGAAGCCACCGAGCTGGTGAACCGGGTGAAGAACAACGGCGTTCTGCCCATGATCACCTCCTGCTCCCCCGGCTGGATCAAGTTCTGCGAAACCTATTATCCGGACTTTATCCCCAACCTCTCTTCCTGCAAGAGCCCCCACGAAATGCTGGGCGCGATCATCAAGAGCTACTACGCCGAAAAAGCTGGCATTGACCCCAAGAACATCGCCGTGGTCTCCGTCATGCCTTGCACCGCCAAGAAGTTTGAGGCGGACCGTGAAGAACTGGCCGGCACCGGCTATCCGGATGTGGATGCTGTCATCACCACCCGTGAACTGGCCCGGATGATCAAGGAAGCGGGCATCGACTTTGTGAACCTGCCCGACGAAGACTTTGATCCTCTGTGCGGCGAATCCACCGGCGCGGCCGTCATCTTCGGCGCCACCGGCGGCGTGATGGAAGCGGCCCTGCGTACCGCTTATGAAACCATCACCGGTGAAACCCTGGAAGACGTGAACTTCACCGCTGTCCGCGGCATCGAAGGCATCAAGGAAGCCACCGTTCAGGTGGGCGACCTGCCCGTGTCCGTGGCCGTGGCCCATTCCACCGGCGCTGCATCCAAGCTGCTGGATATGGTGCGCTCCGGCGAAAAGAACTACACCTTCATCGAAGTGATGGCCTGCCCCGGCGGCTGCGTCACCGGCGGCGGTCAGCCCATCGTGTCCAGCCAGGACAAGATGAGCTGCGATCCCCGCGTGATCCGTGCCAAGGCCCTCTACGGTGAAGACGCGGGCAAGCCCAAGCGCAAGAGCCACGAGAACGAAGAAATCAAGAAGTTGTACGCTGATTACCTGGGCGAGCCCAACGGCCACAAGGCCCATCAGCTGCTGCATACCCACTACATCAAGCGCGAAAAATATACCAAGTAATACTTTAACCCCCGGGAGAGCCCTGCGTTCTCCCGGGGTCATTTTTATGAAAGGACGAAAAAACCATGCCTGATTTTGCGGAAATCCTGAATAAGGCGACAACGGAAGCCAAGGACTTTATCAACAATCCCTCCCGGCTGGATCAGCTGCTGGTCAACCTGGAAAACACCCTGCAAAAAGTGCCCGTGATCGGCGACTCTGTGTCCGAACTGCCTACCATGATCGCCATGGTGAAAAGCTGGATCAAAAAGGAATACGCCGTTTCCGGCAAGGTGCTGGCCACTATGGTGGGCGCGTTCCTGTATGTGGTCAAGGACAAGGATCTTATTTCCGACAACATTCCCCTCGTTGGCCGCGCGGATGATATCGCCGTGGTGGGGCTGGCGCTGAAATTTGTGGAGCCCGAAGTAAAAGCCTATAAAGCCTGGCGGGAAGGCAGAAGGTAATCCCACGCTGAAAGAATAGAAAAATGGAGGAGCCGGTATCGGTCTCCTCCATTTTTATGGTTCATCGCAGAACGGGCAGGGCGCGGTGAACCGCATTCTTTCGCCTGTCGCCGGATGGGTAAATTCCAAAGAGTAGGCGTGAAGCATCAGTCGCGGCGCGTCAGGCATCCGCTTATGACCATACAAAGGATCGCCCAATACCGGGTGGCCGATGGACGCCATGTGGACGCGGATCTGGTGGGTACGGCCGGTGATGATGTGCACGTCCAGCAGGGTACGGTCTGGATATTCTTTCAATACCTTCCATTCCGTTTTCGCCCAGCGGCCGTTTTCATCCACCGCCATTTTCTTGCGGTCGGTCTTGCTGCGGCCAATGGGCTTTTCGATCACGCCATCCGGTTCCTTCATCCTGCCGAACACAATTGCCCGGTAGTGCTTTTCCATTTGCCGGTCTGATAACTGCTGGGACAGGGCGGCGTGGGTCACGTCGTCCTTGGCCACCAGCATTAGCCCGCTGGTGTCCTTGTCCAGCCGGTGCACGATGCCGGGACGCATTTCCCCGCCGATGCCGCTGAGGCTGTCCAAATGGAAGAGCAGCGCGTTCACCAGGGTTCCGTCGTCATTGCCCGCCGCCGGATGCACCACCATCCCGCAGGGCTTCACCACCACCGCCAGGTGTTCATCCTGATAGAGAATCTCCAGCGGAATGTCCTGGGCTTCCGCTTTGGCAGGCTTGATCTCCGGCAAAGTGACGATGACGCAAACGCCGGGTTCGGTTTTGTGTGAGGGCTTTAATTCGATCCTTTCCCCTACCCTGACGCAGCCATCCTTGATCAGTGCCGCCGCGCGGCTGCGGCTCAGTTCCCCATTGGCGGACAAAAGAACGTCCAGCCTGTCTCCATTGCCCGTATATTCACGAATCATTTTTTCCGTTTGCTCCAATCCTGCGGGCGGAACAGCAGGCTCACGCCGCATAAAACCGCGCCGCACACCACACCCACATCCGCTACATTGAAAATATAAAAATCCATGAACAGCAGTTCAAACATGTCGATCACAGATCCCAGCGCCACCCGGTCGATCATGTTGCCCAGCGCGCCGCCCGCCATCATGGAAACGGCCGCCAGCGCCAGACCATTCAGCCGCACATCCCGCAGCAGCCAAACGCAAACGCCTATCAAAACCATGGAAGCAATCAGGATCAGCAGGGTATTATCCTGAAATAATCCCATCGCCATGCCCGTGTTCCGGGTGGGATGCAGCGCCAGAACGCCGGGAATCAGGACGCGGCCTGCCGAATCAACCGTCAGATGCTTTACCAGCCTGTCGGCCAATAGCACGGCGAGCCCTGGAAAAATGAGCAAAAAAAATCTTTTCATGGGTTCAGTGTATCCTGCTTTCCACCAGCATGACGACCTTGGCTACATAATCCCCGATTAGGGGCAAATTCTGGAGGGCGAGGCTTTGCAGCAGATAAATCACCAGCGCGCCCAGCATGGAAAAACCCACCATGAATCCAAGCCCCCGAAGCACGCCTTCCAAGAAAGCGTCCCACAGGCGGCGTTTCCGGTCGGACTGGTACCGCACGTATTCCGCCAGCTTCATCCGCTCCGCCGCGTCAATGATCCGTTCTATCCGTTCGTCCAGCATGATTATCCTCCGGAAATGATTTGATCTTATCATTTCCGTTTTTCCATCATATCACAACAATTCATTTTCGTAAATAAAAAAATCCCCTGACGGAAAATGTCAGGGGATGGTAAAGGCTTGCTTATTCGCCCAGGAAAGCCTGCTTGTTCAGCGGGATCAGGGCAGCCTTGCGGCCGGAGAACACCTTTTCAAACACCTTGAACACGGTGTCCACCTGTACCACGCCGGTGCCGCGCACGACCTCGCCCAGCATGACCATGTTGGCCACCTTGTCGTTGCCAAGTGCCGCGCAGCGGGCAGCCAGGTCTACCGCCACGGACTTAATATCGGCCCGTTCGGGCTTGCGGTCGATGATGGATTCGTTATAGAACATGAAGCCGCCGGCCTTGACCATGGGCTCAAACTTGTCCATGGAGGGGCGGTTCATGACCACGGCAATGTCCGCCTCGTAAATCAGCGGGGAGGACACGGGCTTGTCGCTCACGACCACGGTGCAGTTGGCGGTGCCGCCGCGCATTTCCGGGCCGTAGGAGGGCAGGAAGGTGGCTTCCTTGCCTTCCAGCATGGCGGCGTAGGTGATGATCTGGCCCATCAGCAGCACGCCCTGGCCGCCGGAACCGGCGAAAAACATTTTGTATGTACTCATGCCTGCTCCTCCTCCTTCGGCTCCTTGATCACGCCCAGGGGATAATACGCCATCACGTTGTTGCGCACCCATTCCAGGGCCTTCACCGGGGGCAGTCCCCAGTTGGTGGGGCAGGTGGAGAGGAACTCGACCAGCGTAAAGCCCAGGCCCTTTTTCTGAATCTCAAAGGCCCGGCGCACGGCCTTTTTCGCCTGGCGGATGTGGGCGGGGCTGTCCAGCGCCACGCGCTCCACATAGGCCGCGCCGTCGATGGAGGCCAGCATTTCGCTCATCTTGACGGGCATGCCGTTCAGTTCCTTGCTGCGGCCGTCCTGGCTGGTGGTGCTCTTCTGGCCGATCAGGGTGGTGGGGGCCATCTGGCCGCCGGTCATGCCGTAGATGCCGTTGTTGATAAAGAAGGTGGAGAACTTTTCCCCGCGCACGGCGGCGTGGACGATTTCGCCGGTGCCGATGGAGGCCAGGTCGCCGTCGCCCTGATAGGTGAAAACCACCTTATCGGGATGCACGCGGCGGATGCCGCTGGCAACGGCGGGAGCACGGCCATGGGCGGCCTCGCACATATCCACGTTCATATATTCATGGGCGGTAACGGAGCAGCCGATGGGAGCCACGCCGATAGTGTTGCCCAATTCACCCATTTCCTCCAGCACCTCCATGATGATGCGGTGGGCGATGCCGTGGGTACAGCCGGGACAGTAATGGGTGGGCACGTCGGTCATGCCCTTGGTGTATTCAAAAATGGGCTTCATTTCAATCCCTCCAATACAGCCTTGGCCCGCGCGGCCACTTCCAGGGAGGTGGGCACCATGCCGCCGGTGCGGTGGGCCAGGAACGTGGGCAGACGGCCGTTCAGCGCCAGCTGCACGTCGGTGATCATCTGGCCCATGGACAGCTCCACGGACACGACGACTTTCGTGGCGCTAAAGTCGATTTCGTCAAACGCCCTGTTGGGAAAGGGCCACAGGCTGATGGGCCGGATGAGGCCCGCCTTGACGCCCTGCTCCGCCAGCACTTCGCAGGCTTCGCGGCAGATACGCGCCGTGGTGCCGAAGGCCACCAGCACCACTTCCGCGCCTTGCAGGTTTTCGGTTTCGTAGCGGCACAGTTCCTTTTCGGCCCGGGCGTATTTCGCAAACAGCTTTTCCACGTGCTTTTCCAGATCCTCGGGCTTCATGCGCAGGGACTTGACCACGCGGCGGTTCTGATCTCCGCCCCGGTCGCTGTAGCCGGTGCAGGCCCAGTCGCGGATGCCCGCGATCTCGTTGGGCTTGGGAACGGGCTTGAATTCCGGCAGGCGTACGGGCTCCATCATCTGGCCGATCATGCCGTCGGCTAAAATCATGATGGGATTGCGCCACTGCTGGGCCAGCTCGGTGCCTTCGTAAAGCAGGTCAACGGCTTCCTGAATGGAGCTGGGGGCGAAGACGGGAATGCGGTAGTCGCCGTTGCCGCCGCCCCGGGTGACCTGGTAATAGTCCGCCTGACCGGGCTGGATGCCGCCGATGCCGGGGCCGCCGCGGCTGACGTTCATCGCCAGCAGGGGAACCTCAGCAGAGCACAGGAAGCTCATGCCCTCCTGCATCAGGGCGATACCGGGCGAGGACGAGGAGATAAACACCGTGCCGCCTGCTGCGCCCGCGCCGTAGGCCATGTTGATGGCGCCCAGCTCGCTTTCCGCCTGGACGAAATAACCACCGTGCTTGGGCAGCTCCCGGCTCATATATTCGGGCACTTCGCTCTGGGGCGTGATGGGATAACCGAAATACATCCGAGCGCCGCCGCGGATGGCAGCTTCGGCGAAGGCTTCGTTGCCTTTCATGAGCACTTTATCGGTGGTCATTGGTCGCCCTCCTCCTTCTGATAGATGGCGATGGCCCCGTCAGGGCACATCAGCGCGCAGCTCTGGCAGCCGATGCACGCTTCCTGGTTCACCGCGCAAGCGGGGTGATACCCCTTCGCGTTGACCTGGCTGGACATGCCGATCACGTCCTTGGGGCAGGCAAACCGGCATAGCTCGCACCCCTTGCACCTTTCCGGACGGAAAACAAGTTGGAACGCCCGCATTTTCTTCTCCTCCACTTTGATAGAATAGCTTATTTATCCAGATAAGCGGGCCGCATATACAGGCCCAGGGGACGCAGCGGGGCAATGTCCGCCATCTCCTCCGGGGCTACGATGCCCGCGGGATAACACGTGAATAATAAGGGAATGTTCATTTGATGGGAAAGGGCTTTTGCTTTTTCATACCCTTCCCGGAGAATCTCCACCGTGGTTTCCCGCAGCAAGTGGGTATTGTTCACCAGGCCGGTAACGGGAATTTGCAGTTCATTCTGAATGGCTTCCACATGCTCCCGGCAGGTGTCCACATCCCGGGTTTCATACCGGCGGAAGTTCACCACCGCCCACAGCTCATGATCGTTTCCCTCAAAGTATTTGCCGAACTGGCGCAGCACCCGCGCTCCGGCGTCGTTGCCTCCCAGGTCAATGATCGTCTGGCAGCCTTCGTCCTCTAAGGGAGCCCGCAGCGCGGCGGTCAGGGCGGGCAGCTCGGCGGTGGCCCCGGTGGAGTTGTAAGCGTCGCCGTACAGCGCGATGCCGTTTTCTTCCAGCAGCGCCTTGCGCTCCCGGGAACGGAAGTAGGGGTTCGCCACGTCCAGATCCACCACGGCCAGCCGGGGGTAATTCCGCTTTTCTGCCTTTGCCAGCTCCAGCGCCAGGCTCACTGCCAGCTCGGTCTTTCCGCTGCCATAGTGCCCGGCAATCACGATCATGCGCTTCATGGCTTCCCTCCTTCCCGGAAAACATCT
This sequence comes from uncultured Eubacteriales bacterium, assembly GCA_900320085.1. Classification (GTDB taxonomy): domain Bacteria; phylum Bacillota; class Clostridia; order Christensenellales; family Aristaeellaceae; genus RUG563. Next base: position 50,291 of record ONRC01000013.1, on the reverse strand, counting down.
CCTGTCATTATGGCGCGGTATGCGAAAAATGTCAACCCGATATGATTGTATTTCTTTTGTATATGGATGAATTGATTTTTCAAATACCGGTTGACTTTTCACCCAATCTCTGTTAAACTACATCCAATCGCATACCAAAGGCAATGACGAAGAGGGCGGGATGAAGAGCCAGCCGAAAGAGAGCCGGGGCAGCTGAAAACCGGCGGCGGCCAAAATCCAGGCTGTAGCTTCCGAGCCGGACGCCTGAAACATTTCAGTAGGACGTCCCGTCAACCGCCGCGTCAGAGCGGAGGGCTTCAACAGGAGCCCATGAGCGGCGCTTCATCAAGCGCAATTTGAGTGGTACCGCGAGCTGAAAGAATGGATCAGCCCGTCTCAAAGACAACACTTTGGGGCGGGTTTTTATCTGCCCGAAATGGTAAGGAGGATATGCAACAATGCCTACTGCCCCTCAGGCCCCCGCCATGCTGCGGGACGTGGCCGCCCGTATCCGGGAAATGAAAGAAATCGCCGACTTTTCCACCGCCGACCTGGCCCGGCTGACAGGCTTTACCGAAGCCGAAGTGGCCCAGTATGAAACCGGCACGGTGGAAATGCCGTTCTCCTTTGTGCATAAAGCCGCCATCGCCTTCGGCGTGGACATGATGGACCTGATCGAGGGCACCAGCCCCCGCCTGTCCAACTACACCGTCACCCGCCACGGCGAGGGCGAAGTGGTCACGGACATCGAAGGCATCAAGATGCAGAACCTGGCCCCCCTGTTCCGCAAGCGCATCGTGGAGCCTTACCTGACCCGGTATTCCTACGACCCGAAATTGCAAGCCGCGCCCATCGAGACCGTCAGCCATCCCGGCCAGGAATTCGACTACATCCTCTCCGGCGTGCTCCGCGCCCAGATCGGCGAACATACCGAGACCCTGCGGCCCGGCGATTCCATCTTCTTCGATTCCTCCACGCCCCACGGCCTGATCGCCGCGGAGGGACAGGACTGCGTGTTCCTGGCGGTGGTCATCCCCGGCGAGGAAACGGAATACAACCCGCACATTCATGAAGCCGCCGCCCCTGCGCCTGCACAGGCGGCGACCATCGCCGACCGGTATATCACCACCACCGTCAACAATGTAGGAACACCTACTTCCATTGTTTATCGCAACATCGACCACTTCAATTTCGCCTTCGATATCATGGACGAGCTGGCCCGGGAGCATCCCGATCAAATGGCCATGCTGCATCTGGATATCAATAAGAAGGAACGTCGCTTCACCTTCGAGGACTTCCGCAAAATGTCCAACCGGGCGGCGAACTATTATAAATCCCTGGGCATCAAGCGCGGCGACCGCATTATGCTGGTGCTGCGGCGGCAGTATCACTTCTGGATCACCATGCTGGCCATGGAAAAGCTGGGCGCTGTGGTCATTCCCGCCACAGACCAATTGCTGTGCAAGGATTATATTTACCGCTTCCAGACCGGCGAGGTCAGCGGCGTCATCTGCACCAGCCACGGTCAGGCGGCTGGCGAAATCGAAAAGGCGCTGCCGGAGTGCCCCAATGTAAAGCATCTCATTTACTGCGGCGGCAGCCGGGAGGGCTGGCATGACTTCGACACGGAATACGCCGATTATTCCTCCCATTTTGAGCGGGCCGATGATGCCCCTGGCGGGGACGACCCCATGCTCATGTTCTTTACCTCCGGCACCACGGGCTATCCCAAGCTGGTGTGCCACAGCCACAAGTATCCCCTGGGTCATTACATCACCGCCAAGTACTGGCACAACGTGATACCCGGCAAGCTGCACCTGACCATTTCCGACACCGGATGGGCCAAGGCCTGCTGGGGCAAGATCTTCGGCCAGTGGCTGTGCGAGGCAGCCATCTTCGTTTACGACTTTGACCGCTTCCACGCCAGCGACATCCTGCCGCTGTTCAAAGAATACGATATCAAGACCTTCTGCGCTCCGCCCACCATGTACCGGATGCTCATCAAGGAGGATTTGAGCAAGTACGACCTGAGTTCCATCGTGCACGCCTCCATCGCGGGCGAGGCGCTGAACCCCGAGGTATTCCAGAAGTTCAAGGAGGCCACCGGCCTTTCCATCATGGAGGGCTTCGGCCAGAGCGAAACCGCCATCATCATCGGCAACCTCACCGGCATGGTACCTAAGCCCGGCTCCATGGGCAAGCCCGTGCCGCTCTACGACGTGGAATTGGTGGATCATGACGGCAAGCCCGTGCCTGTGGGCGAGGTGGGCGAAATCTGCATCCGCACGGACAACGGCCCCGCCTGCGGCCTGCTGACCGGATACTATGGCAGCAATGACCGCAACGTGAACGGAAACTGGCACGACGGCCTCTACCACACCGGCGACACCGCCTGGAAGGACGAGGACGGCTACTTCTGGTACGTGGGCCGGGTGGACGATCTGATCAAGTCCTCCGGCTACCGCATCGGGCCGTTTGAAATCGAGTCGGTCATCATGGAACTGCCTTACGTGCTGGAGTGCGGCGTAAGCGCTGCTCCCGATCCCGTTCGCGGCCAGGTGGTCAAGGCCAGCATCGTGCTCGTGAAGGGCAAGGAAGGCACGGAGGAACTCAAGAAAGAAATCCAGAGCTACGTGAAACAGCGTACCGCGCCTTACAAGTATCCCCGCATCGTGGTGTTCAAGGACGAGCTGCCCAAGACCACCAGCGGCAAAATCCAGCGCGCGCTTCTGTAATTCATTAATCAAGCGGTCACAGAGTGAAATCTGTGACCGTTTTTAAAAAGACAGGCTAAGAAAAATTGCTTTTCTTTTGTATTCCATAGCCATTTGCGTTTTTTTCTGATATAATGCGAAAATACGGTTCAGTCACCGTATGGATACAAAAATCCAATCTTCGCAAGGAGGATGTGTTTGTGAATAAAATCCTGCTGAAAAAAGTCCTGAATCCCACCGTGACCCTGATGGAGGTGGACGCGCCGCTGGTGGCCCGCAAGGCGGAGCCCGGCCAGTTTATCATCCTGCGCGTGGACGCCGAGGGCGAGCGCATCCCCCTGACGGTGGCAGCGTATGACCGGGAAAAGGGCAGCGTGACGATCATTTTCCAGATCGTAGGCGCAACCACAGAAAAGCTGAACCACCTGAACGAGGGCGATTATATCCACGATTTCGTAGGGCCCCTTGGCCGCGCGACCCACACCGAGGGCCTGAAAAAGGTGGCCGTTGTGGGCGGCGGCGTGGGCTGCGCCATCGCGTATCCCGTGACCAAAAAGCTGCATGACCAGGGTGCGGAGGTGCACGCCATCGCGGGCTTCCGCAACAAGGACCTGGTGATTCTGGAGGACGAGTTCGCCGCCGCCAGCACCAAGTTCGTCCGCATGAGCGATGACGGCTCCTGGGGCGAAAAGGGCCTGGTGACCGACGCGCTGAAAAAGCTGATCGAATCCGGCGAGCAGTACGATGAGGTCATCACCATCGGGCCCCTCATTATGATGAAGTTCGTCTGCCAGCTTACTAAGCAGTACGGCGTTAAGACCATCGCCAGCATGAACCCCATCATGATCGACGGCACCGGCATGTGCGGCGGCTGCCGCCTGACCGTGGGCGGAAAGACCAAATTCGCCTGCGTGGACGGCCCGGAATTTGACGGCCACGAAATCGACTTTGACGAGGCCATGGCCCGGAGCCGCACCTATCAGGACTTCGAGCGCCACGCTTATGAAGAAGCCTGCAATCTGTTCAAGGAGGCGAAGTAAGATGCCCAATATGTCTCTGAAAAAGAATCCCATGCCTTCTCAGGCTCCGGAGGTTCGCAATCAGAATTTCCAGGAAGTGGCCTTGGGCTACTCCGCCGAAACGGCCATTGACGAGGCCAAGCGCTGCCTGAATTGCAAAAACCATCCCTGCGTGGCGGGTTGCCCCGTCAGGATTCACATTCCCGAATTCATTCAGAAAATGGCAGCGGGGGATTTTGAGGGCGCTTATCAGGTGATCGCCCAGTCCTCCTCCCTGCCCGCGGTGTGCGGCCGCGTGTGCCCCCAGGAAAGCCAGTGCGAAAGCAAGTGCGTGCGTGGCATCAAGGGCGAACCCGTCGGTATCGGCCGGCTGGAGCGCTTCGCCGCCGACTGGCACAACGCCCATAATACCGAAAAGCCTGTGAAACCCGCGTCCAACGGGCACAAGGTGGCGGTCATCGGCTCCGGCCCCTCCGGCCTCACCTGCGCGGGCGACCTGGCCAAGAAGGGCTATGAGGTCACCGTGTTTGAAGCGCTGCATCTGGCGGGCGGCGTGCTGGTGTACGGCATTCCCGAATTCCGTCTGCCCAAGACCATCGTGCAGAAGGAAATCGACACCCTGGCTGACCTGGGCGTGAAGATCGAAACCAACGTGGTCATCGGCAAGACCATCACGATTGACGAACTCATGCAGGAATACGGCTTTGAGGCCGTTTTCATCGGCTCCGGCGCGGGTCTGCCCAAGTTCATGAACATTCCGGGCGAGAACCTGAAGGGCGTATATTCCGCTAACGAATTCCTGACCCGCATCAACCTGATGAAAGCCTACAAGCCCGGCAGCGACACTCCCATCCAGCACGGAAAGCATGTGGCCGTGGTGGGCGGCGGCAACGTGGCCATGGACGCAGCCCGGTGCGCAAAGCGCCTTGGCGCGGACGTGACCATCATCTACCGCCGCACGGAAGCTGAGCTGCCCGCCCGCCGGGAGGAAGTGGAGCATGCCATGGAAGAAGGCATCGTGTTCAAGTTCCTCACCAATCCCCTGGAGATCCTGGGGGACGATAAAGGCTGGGTCCGCGCCGCCCGGTGTCAGGAAATGGAACTGGGTGAGCCCGACGCCTCCGGTCGCCGCCGTCCCGTTCCCAAGGAGGGCAGCGAATTTACCCTGGATCTGGACTGCGTGATCATGGCCCTGGGCACCAGCCCCAACCCCCTGATCAAGTCCACCACCGAAGGGCTGGAAACCCAGAAGTGGGGCGGCATCATCGCCGAGGAAGAAACTGGCCTCACTTCCCGCGAAGGCGTGTACGCGGGCGGCGACGCCGTCACCGGCGCGGCCACCGTCATTCTGGCCATGGGCGCTGGCAAAAACGCTGCAGCGGCCATCGACAAATACCTGAGCAAAAAGTAACGCATTAAGAAAACAGCCATCGGAGCTTTGAAGCGTCCGATGGCTGTTTGTTATTTCTTTTTTATATCGAATTTGTTCTCAGTGCCTTTCAGCAGGCGCTGGATGTTCGTCCGGTGCCGCCAACAGCACAGCGCAGACAACGCCGCGGCCCACAGGCCGATCGGCCAGAAGCCCCGGAAAATCATCGCGCCGATGGTGAAGGCAATTACGCCCGTGATGCTGCCCAGGGACACGTATTTGGTCGCCACGATCACAAGAATCGCCAGGGCCAGCGCGCACAGCAGAATCACCGGGTCGATCACGAACGCCACGCCCAGCAGCGTAGCGACTCCTTTCCCGCCCTTGAAGCCGAAGAACACGGGCCACATATGGCCGATGGCCGCGCATGCGCCGCCGATCAGGGCCCCGGTCTGCCCCGCGATCCACAGGCCGATCAGCGTCGCGAGAACGCCCTTTAAACAGTCGCCCAGCAGTGTCACCAGCCCTTTGTTCAGGCCGTGGACGCGGGCCATGTTGGTGGCCCCGGCGTTCTTGCTGCCCTGGGTGCGGATGTCCTGGCCCAAATAGCGGGAATACAGGATGCCCGTGGAAACGCTGCCCAGCAGATAACCGATCACGGCAATCAAAAGAAGCTTTAAAATCATGACCTTGTATCCTCCTTCTTCTTTTCCCTAAGCAGGAATCGGATAGGCGTGCCCTCAAAGCCGAAGGCCTTGCGCAGGCAGTTTTCCAGATAACGCTGGTAGGAAAAATGCATCAGTTCTTCGGAGTTGACAAACAGCGCGAAGGTGGGCGGGCAGGTGCCGGTCTGGGTGCCGTAATAGATTTTCAGCTTCCGGCCGCCCATCATGGGGGGCTGCAAAGCGATCTGCGCGTCGCCCAGCACGTCGTTGAGCGCGCCCGTACCCACGCGGCGGCTGGCCTGCTCCCAGACCTTGTTGACCTCGGGCAGCACGTTTTGCGCCCGCTGGCCGGTCAGGGCGGAGATGAACAGCACGGGGGCGTAGTCCATGAATTTCAGATCCTCGATGACCTGCTTTTTGAACTTTTCCAGCGTGCCCGTTTCCTTTTCCAGCGCATCCCACTTGTTCACGATCACCACAGCGGCCTTGCCTTCCTCGTGGATCATCCCGGCAATGCGGGCGTCTTGCTCGGTGACGCCTTCCTGGGCGTCGATCAGCAGCAGCGCCACGTCACACCGGCGGATGGCGGCGATAGAGCGCAGCACGCTGTAGCGCTCCAGGGATTCGTCCTCAATGGCCCGCTTGCGGCGAATGCCCGCGGTGTCGATGATGTTGTAGAGTGTACCATCCGGGCCCTCAAACTGGGTGTCGATGGCGTCCCGGGTGGTGCCGGGAATATCGGACACCATGGTGCGCTCCTGACCCAGGAGGCGGTTGGTCAGGCTGGACTTGCCCACGTTGGGCCGCCCCACCACAGCCAGCTGGATCACGTGGGTTTCATCGTCCAATTCAGCTTCCGTCTGGGGCGGCAGATGCTTCACGATCTCGTCCAGCAAATCGCCCAGGCCCAGCATGTTGGTGCTGGAAATGCCCAGAGGATCGCCCAGGCCCAGGGCGTAGAACTCGTAAAGCACGTCGTTCAGCCCGGCGTGATCCTGCTTGTTCACCACCAGGATGACAGGCTTATGGGTTTTGCGCAGCATGGTGGCGACTTCTTCGTCGTCCGGGGTCATGCCTGCCCGAGCGTCGGTGAAGAAGCAGATCACGTCCGCCATGTCCATGGCGATTTCCGCCTGGCGGCGCATCTGGGCAAGCAATACGTCCTCGCTGCGGGGGTCGATGCCGCCGGTGTCGATCAGGGTAAATTTCCGGCCTGTCCATTCCACGTCGGCGTAGATACGGTCCCGGGTCACGCCCGGCACATCCTCTACGATGGCGATGCGCTGGCCGGAGATTTTATTGAAGAATGTGGACTTGCCCACGTTGGGCCGTCCCACAATGGCAACCAATGGTTTGGCGGAAGGCATTTCGTATCAGTCCTCCTTTTTGCAGAGACAAAAATGAATGGCTTTGTAATTTTATTTGGAGTTCAGAGTGTAGAATTAAGAGTTCAGATTGTATAGTGAGCGCTTTGCCATCATGGTTGGCTAAGTATTTAATCTGTACTCTGAACTCTGCACACTTCCTTTAAACGTTCCCCAGCAGCGCGTTAAACAAATCCGCGCCGGTATTGGGCACGATGGTGAGCTTAGGCTTCAGCGCGGCGCGGACTTCGCCCAGGGACACATCGTCCAGGAACAGATCGCCTTCCTCCCGCAGGGTGTTGCTGCAAATGAGGATCTCATCCTCGTCGGCATCCTTGAGCTGGCTGATCAGATCGCCGCCGGTGATGAGTCCGGTAACAGTGACCGTTTCCCCGAAGAAGGTGTTGCGGATGGACTGGACGGCGACGGAAACGCCTTCCGGCCCGTACTTCTCCACCCATTCCCGCATGACGGGAGCGATGGACGTGCCGCAGGCTATGCGTACCCGGCGGGACACAGCGTGTAGGGTGTTTTCGGTAGCGGCGGCGGCCAGGCCATTTTCAAACTTGCGCAGCAGCCCTACGCCGTTTTCGATCTGGGGATAACCCTCGTATTCTTCCTCGGTCGGCAGCTTTTCCCCCGCGATCAGCACCATTTCATCCGACGGGAACACGAAGCGGGTGTTGATTTCCCTCAGCAGCTTTTGCTGAAAGTCATAGGCAATGTCCATGACCGCCTGGGCGCTTTCCCGGGTGAAGGGCTTCACGTCGGCCAGCCCCTCCCGGAACTTGGTCAGGCCCACCGGCACCAGCGCGGCAGACTGGGCGGCGGGATAGAGGGCGGATAAATCCGTCAGGGTTTTCTTTAAAGCGTCCCCGTCGTTGTAACCGGGGCACAGCACGATCTGGCAGTGGAAGTGCAGCCCTGCATCGGCCAGGGCGTGGAGCCGATCCATGATAAACCGGGCGTTGGGATTTTTCATCATCCTGACCCGCAAATCAGGGTCGGTGGAATGGACGGAAATATAGAGCGGGCTGGCCTTGCGCCTGAGGATGCGCTGAAATTCCTTTTCGTCCACGTTGGTGAGGGTGATGTAATTCCCCATCATCAGGGACAGGCGCCAGTCATCGTCCTTCACATACAGCGTTTTGCGCATACCGGGCGGCATCTGGTCGATAAAGCAGAACACGCATTTATTCTTGCAGGGGTAGGGCGTGCAGGCCAGGGTATCCGCCAATTGCAGCCCCAGGCCCATTTCCTTGGCTTTGATGATGCGGACGGTTTCTTCCCGGCCGTCGGCGCGGCGCACCAGGATATCCAGCTTGGCGCGGTTGGTCAGCGCCTGATAGTCGATCTCGTCCAGGATGGGTTCGCCGTTAATGGCGATGATGCTGTCCCCTACGCGAAGCCCCCTCCGGTACGCCACCCCATGGGGCGTCACCGCTACGATTTCGTGCGCCAAAGCGTTCCCTCCCTTCCTGCGGAACAATCCATTCTATTCTGATATTATCCGTCATTCCAGGAGAAAAGTCAAGTTTTGGGATAGAGCACTTTAAAGCCGTTCTAAGTTTAAAGGTCTGATGGCCTGAATACCGGCCCTCCGTTGTACTGGACACTATTTGCTTAGAACTTGGAATTGATACGATTTAGTGCGCCTATTCAATTATACCGCTTCCGCCGCTCCCTTCTTCTCCCGCGAATCATTTCGTTTTTTTGTCAGGAATTAACGAAAATTTCCGTCTTTTGTATTGTTTGCGCAAAATCTGTCGGTGGGAAAGTGATTGTATTCGAGATGAATTTATGGTATCCTATACCCGTGGAGGAATGAACCCATGGATGAAAGATTGCTGCAGGCCTCCTGCATTGTATTTGACGTCGGCAACGTGCTGCTGACCTTTGAGCCCGATAAGGTGATGGGGCTGATTCCCGGGAAATACCGGGACGCGATTCGTCAAGCCATGTTCGGTCCGGACTGGCGCTGGGGCGCGTTTGACCTGGGAGCGGAAACCAACGAAGACATCGCCAAAAGTATTACCGAAAAAGCAGGCGTGCCGGGCGGTAAGGAAATGGTACTTCACGCGCTTTATCATTTTCCCGAAACCATGCGTCCTCTGCCACTGTACCGCCTGATTCCCGAGCTGAAGGCGATGGGAAAACAACTGTATGGCCTGACCAACTATTGCGAACCGTCCTTCACCTACACGGCGGAGCGGTTTGAAAACCTGAAACTGCTGGATGGCATAGTGGTATCCCATCGGGAGAAGGTCACCAAACCGGACCCTGCGATTTTTACCCTGCTGATCGAACGCTTTGGCGTAAACCCGGAAAACGCGCTGTTCATTGATGACAGCTTGGCCAATGTTCAAACGGCAAAGACGATCGGCTTTCAAACCTGGCACTACGCGGGCGAAGACACGCTCTAAATGTTTTCATCTATATGGAACAAATTCCGCACTTGATGCGTCTATGTAGATAGAAAGCTTCAACCATTGCAAGTTTTTGGAAGGAAGGATGAACCATGAAATCCGTAAAAACGCGGTTGATCGCAATGCTGTTGCTGCTGGCGCTGGTTTTAAGCGGGTGCTATGTGGACCCGAACAACGCCGTCAACAACAACCAGAACGGCAACCTGAATTTCCCGACCTATCCCGGCGCGACGGAAGAGCCCGTTGCCCCCGCAACGCCCGATCCCACAGACACGCCTGACACTTCTGCGGAACCCCTGGCGACGGAGCCCGTGATCGCCACCGCACCGCCCACCAGCGGTGGCTACGGGTATGTGACCGTGGGCCCGATGATCACCTCCAGCATCAACGCCCAGCCTCAGTCCAGTGTGACGCCTATTCCCTCCCCCACGCCTAAGCCCACCGCTACGCCCTTTACCAGCCTGAAGCTGGGTTCCACAGGCTCCGATGTGCGCAACGTGCAGACGAAGCTAAAGCAGCTGGGCTTCCTGAAAGGGAACGTGGACGGCGATTTCGGCAAAGCAACTGAGGAAGCCGTAAAGAAGTTCCAGAAGCAGTACGGTCTGGAAGTGGACGGCAAAGTTGGCGCGAATACCTTGGCCAAGCTGCAGACGGCCCGCGCCACCGCCAAGCCCGCCGTGACCGCTACCCCTAAAAAGACAGCGACGCCTAAGCCTAACTACAACAGCAATACCTATCTTCGCAACGGCGACGAAAGCAGCCAGGTGCGCTCCATGCAGAACCGGCTGATCGAATTGGGTTATCTGGTCGGCAAAGCCAGCGCCAGGTATGACAACGGCACCGAAGCGGCCGTGATCGCTTTCCAGCGCCGCAACACCAGCTACGCCGACGGCGTGGCCGGCCCGGAAACCCTGAAAGCGCTGTATTCTTCTTCCGCCAGCAAAACGTCCTCTCCCTCCGGTATTACGGGTATTTCCCTGCGGGAGGGCAGCAAGGAAACCGCCGCTGTGCGCCTGATGCAGCAAAAGCTGAAAAACCTGGGCTTCTACCGCGGCAGCGTGGACGGCAGTTTCGGCTCCGGCACCACGGACGCGGTGAAATCCTTCCAGCGCGCCAACAACCTGACCGCTGACGGCGTGGCGGGCAGCGGCACCCTGAACCGGCTGTTTGCCAGCTCCGCCAAGTCCGCCACTGTCACCGCCGCGCCCCGGCCCACCGCCAGCCCGCGGCCTACGCTCCGTCCTACCCAGTCTCCGCTTCCACCGAACATCTACGTGCTGGTCACGCCTGCTCCGTACGGTTATTATCCCACCCTGCGCCGCGGCATGTACGGCAACCCCGTGCAGGAGATGCAGGAAGCGCTGCGCAATCAGGGCTACTACTACGGCGCGACCGACGGCTACTACGGAGAAGGCACCGAGAACGCGGTCAAGTCCTTCCAGCGCACCAACGGTCTGGACGTGGACGGCGTCGCCGGTCCCGCCACCCTCAGAACGCTGCTGTATGGGCCGTACCCCTATGGTTCTTAATCGTCCCGAACAGGGATTTGCTTTGCAGCTAAAACATAAAACTGCATGATCAACTACTTGTAGGGGCGGTTATCATCCGCCCGATCCTGACCATCCTTGCGCTCGTGTTTTCGCAGGCGCAGGAAGGAGTTACAGGCGGGCGGATGGTATCCGCCCCTACATATTAAATGGAGGCACCAATGAAAATATCGAAAAAGGACGCGCTCTCCTGGTTTGAATTTTTCGCCGCGCTGCCCGAGGAAGAAGAACTGATGCCGGGGCAGATGGAGATTGCCTTGTCGGTGTTCACCCAAATCGAAACGGCGGTGAACGCCCGTCACAGGGAGCTGATGGCGAACATCCCCCATCTCAAAACCCTGGAAGGGCGCACCTATTACGTGGGCGATGACAGCAAGTTTCCCGGCGGGTGCAAATCCTGTCTGTTGGGTACGGGGCTTTCTGCCGTACGCAAGACCAATAAATGCGACGCCGCCTGCAAGTTCTGCTATGACTACGGCTGCCTGGACAGTCAGCCGCCGGTAGGCGAAGGCATGTGGGAAATCGGCGGAACGAAGTTTTATGAAGATGACCTGGATTTGCTCCTGTCCATCCACAAAAAGCCAACGGGCATTTCCTATGTGTACCTGGAGCCCTTCATGGAAATCGAAAAGTATTACGGCGTGGTGAAAAAGTTTCATGAAGCGGGGATTCACCAGCACCTGTATACCAACGGCATCCATGCGAACCGGGAAAACCTGAAAGCATTGGCCAAAGCCGGGCTGGACGAGATCCGGTTCAATCTGGGCGCGTCCCACTGTGCCGCGCGTGTGATCGAAAACATGGCCATCGCCCGGGAATACTTTCCCCGCGTTGGCATCGAAACGCCCATGACGCCGGAGTTTTACGCAGAGTTCATGGAGAAGAAATTCCCCATCTTTGCCACGGGCGTGGACTTTATCAACTGCGCGGAGCTGCACCTGAATGAAAACAACATCGCCAATTACGAAGGCGAAAACCTGTACCTGTGCCGTCAGGGCTACGTTTCCCCCATTTTCAGCCGGAACCTGACATTGCAATTCATGGCCGTGGCGGATAGGGAAAACTGGCCGCTGCTGGTGCATGACTGCTCTAACCGCACCAAGTTTGCCCGGGACCTGAACCTGCGCGCCAAGGAGGGCGGCTGGTTCGGTCAGAGCAGCTACGGCTGCGAGTTCACGCGGCTCCCCTTCGCGTATTTCCTGCCCACCTTAAAGGATGATAGCTTTCAGTTTCTTGAAGAAGAACCCATGCCGAACGGCTTCGGGATGGACGACATTATCCTGTAATCGCTTTCTCAATTCATCGCCCGGCTGTGCGCCGGGTTTTTTCCATTTCATCTGAAAAAGAGTGGTCCAGCCCCTTCACAAAGGGGAACAAATGTGCTATAATGCAGCGGTAACACGATCAAAACGGAGGGTATCATGGAAGACAAGATCATCGTGCGGGGTGCGCGGGAGCACAACTTAAAGAACGTCAGCATCACCGTGCCCCGGGACAAGCTGGTGGTGTTCACGGGGCTGAGCGGATCGGGCAAATCCTCCCTGGCCTTTGACACCATTTACGCCGAGGGCCAGCGCCGCTATGTGGAAAGCATGTCCAGCTACGCCCGTATGTTTTTAGGCCAGATGGACAAGCCGGAGGTGGATTCCATCGAGGGCCTGTCTCCCGCCATTTCCATCGACCAGAAAACCACCGCCAAGAACCCCCGTTCTACGGTCGGCACGGTGACGGAAATCCATGACTACCTGCGCCTTTTATACGCCCGCACCGGCGTGCCCCACTGCCCCAAGTGCGGCAAGGAGATCCGCCAGCAAACCGTGGATGAAATGGTAGACGCCATCAACGCCCTGCCCGAAGGCCAGCGGGTGCAGATTTTGGCTCCCGTGGTCCGCGCCAGAAAGGGCGAGCACGTGAAGCTGATGGAGGACGCCCGGAAAAGTGGGTTTGTTCGCGCCCGCATCGACGAGGAAATGTACGAGCTGGAGGACGCGCCGATCCTGGACAAGCAGAAGAAGCACCAGATCGACCTGGTCGTTGACCGCCTGGTGGTGCGGCCCGGCATCCAGCAGCGATTGACCGACAGCCTGGAAACCGCCATGAAGCAGTCTGGCGGCCTGGCGTGCGCCCTGCTGACGCCCAGCAACGAGGAAATCATGTTCTCCCAGAACTACGCCTGCCCGGACTGCGGCGTGAACATCGAGGAGCTGGCTCCACGCATGTTCTCCTTCAACAATCCCTACGGCGCGTGCCCCCACTGCTCTGGGCTCGGCGAAACCATGAAGGTCAGCCCCGATTTGGTGGTGCCCGACCCCAGTAAGAGCCTGAACGAGGGGGCCGTCTCCTGCATGGGCTGGAACAGCGGCGAACAGAACTCCACCGCCCACAGCATGTTCCAGGCCATGGCGGATTTTTACGGCTTCTCCATGGACACGCCCTTTGCTGATTTGCCTCAGGACGTGAAGGATAAAATCCTGTATGGCACCGGGGCGCAAAAATTAAAAATCAAGTTTGAAACCGGCACCTACCAAACCACCTTTGAGGGCGTGATCCCCTCTTTGGAACGCCGCTATCAGGAAACCCAGAGCGAGGGCATGAAGGCGGCCTATGAGGAATACATGGCCCATGAGACCTGCCCCGTGTGCAAGGGCCGCAGGCTCAAGCCCGAAGCCCTGGCGGTGACCGTGGGCAACAAAAACATCGCCGAAATCAGCGAATGGAACATCCGCAAAACCAAGGCGTTCCTGGACGGCCTGACCTTCGGGGAAAAGGATGGCATCATCGCTGCGCCGATCCTGCGGGAGGTGGACGCGCGGCTCGGCTTCCTGTGCGACGTGGGGCTGGATTACCTGACCCTGTCCCGCGCCGCGGCGACGCTCTCCGGCGGCGAAGCCCAGCGTATCCGTCTGGCCACCCAGATCGGCAGCGGGCTGGTGGGCGTGCTGTACATCCTGGACGAGCCCTCCATCGGCCTGCACCAGCGGGACAACGCCCGCCTGCTCAAAACCCTGCGGCATTTGCAGGAGCTGGGCAACACACTGATCGTGGTGGAGCACGACGAGGAAACCCTCCGTTCCGCCGATTACTTGGTGGACATCGGTCCCGGCGCGGGAGAGCACGGCGGGCGGGTGGTGGCTCAGGGCACGGTAGAGGACGTGATGGCCTGCCCTGAGTCCATTACCGGCCAATACCTGAGCGGCAAAAAGAAAATCCCCGTGCCCGCCGAACGCCGCCAGCCAGCCGGCTGGCTGACCGTGCGCGGCGCGAAGGAGCATAACCTCAAAAACATCGACGTGGAATTCCCCCTGGGGGTGTTCTGCTGCGTGACGGGCGTATCCGGCAGCGGCAAGAGCAGCCTGGTAAACGCCATCCTCTACACTGCCCTGGCGCATCTTCTCAATCGCGCCCGGCCCCGGAAGGCGGCTTACGACGGCATCGAAGGCGTGGAGCAGCTGGACAAAATCATCAGCATCGATCAGTCCCCCATCGGCCGCACGCCCCGCTCCAACCCCGCCACCTACACCGGCCTGTTCGATATGATCCGCCGGGTGTTCGCCCAGCTGCCGGAAGCCAAGATCCGCGGCTACAAGGAGAACCGCTTCTCCTTCAACGTGAAGGGCGGGCGGTGCGAGGCCTGCTCCGGCGACGGGCTGCTGAAAATCGAAATGCACTTTATGGCGGATATCTACGTGCCCTGCGAGGTCTGCCACGGAAAGCGCTACAACCGGGAAACCCTGGAAGTGAAATACAAGGGCCTGTCCATCGCCGACGTGCTGGATCTGACCGTGGAGGAAGCCATGGGCGTGTTCGAGGCGCATCAGCCCATCATGCAAAAGCTGCGCACGCTCTACGACGTGGGCCTGGGCTACATGAAGCTGGGCCAGCCCAGCACCACCCTGTCCGGCGGCGAAGCCCAGCGCGTGAAGCTGGCGACGGAGCTGAGCCGCCGCGCCACCGGCAAAACCCTGGTGCTCCTGGACGAGCCGACGACGGGACTGCACATGGACGACGTGAACCGACTGATCAAGGTCTTGCAGCGCCTCACCGACGCTGGCAACACGGTGCTGGTGATCGAACATAATCTGGACGTGATCAAGACCGCCGATTACATTATCGACCTTGGCCCCGAGGGCGGCGACGGCGGCGGCACCGTCGTGGCCCAAGGTACGCCCGAGGACGTGGCGAAGGTCAGAAAGAGCTATACCGGGCAGTTTTTGAAGGGAATACTGTAAAAACGTGGAGATCGAGAGAACAGTGTACAGAGTTCAAAGTACAGATTAGATTGTGTTTCTGCCATGTATGCGTATCCTTGGCTGGTCATTTCAATCTGCACTCTGTACTCTGAACTCTGCACGCTCATGATCCGCTTGGTTTTTCTCCACACCGGCAAAAATCCGGGGATTGACAGAAACCCCCAATCTGCGATATATTAAATAGGTAATTCTTTCAGCGGAACTGCATTTGCTTTCTCCGCAATTTGTTTCTGTTTTGAAAGGAGACCCCTATGCGCCGAATCGCTTTCCTTTTGACGCTGATTCTGATTGGTTCCTGCGTTCCCTTCGCGCAGGCGGACGCGGTGAAATACGAGGCCCCCAAGCAGATCGTGATCACCTTTACCGGTGACTGCACCCTGGGCATTGACGACCGGGAGCGCGGCAAGGCCACCAGCTTTGACGCCTTCGTGCAGCAGTACGGCATGGACTATCCCTTTGAAAAGGTGCGGGATATTTTCGCCAAGGACGATCTGACCGTCATCAACCTGGAAGGCACGCTGTACAATTCCGATGTGGGCCGCGCAAAAAAAACCTATGCTTTCCGGGGAGACACCAGCTACGTGCAGATGCTCAAAAACGCCAGCATCGAAGCCTGCTCTCTGGGCAACAATCATTCCATGGACTACGGCATGGCCGGCTTGCGGTCCACGGTGGAAACGCTGGAGGCCAACGATATCGGCTGGTTTGGCTCGGAAAACGAGTTCAACCAAGTGTTTGTGTATGAAAAGGACGGCATTAAAATCGGCTTTGTCTCCATGTATGAAAAAAGCTGGTGGGACAAGATTGGCATCCTGTCCTCCGCGTTTGAACAGCTTCGCGCCCAGAACGTGGACCTGATCATCGGCTTCCCTCACGCCGGCATCGAATACGACGTGCGCTATGACCGGGGTGGCGGACAGGACAAACTGATCGGAAAAATGCTTGATTTCGGCGCCGACCTGATCGTATGCAATCATGCCCACACCATCCAGGGCATCAAGCAGGAAGGGGACAAAACCATCCTGTGGGGCCTGGGCAATTTCGTGTTCGGCGGCAATTCCAAGATCAAGAACAATGCCATGGGCGAACCTACCAATTATACTTACCTCGCCCAGTTTACCCTATCCTTCGACGAAAACAATAAATACCTGGGCCACCAGCTGAACATCATTCCCATCGTCGTGGCCACCGGCAAGGACAAGGCCGGGGACCTGCGGAATTATTACCAGCCCATGCCCGCCACCGGCAAGGACGCAGACTTTGTGCTCAACGCTATCAAGCGTGACCGTACGCCTGGCAACCTGAACCTGAATCCCTATGTGGAAGGCATCGGCGCCTTGCAGGAATTTGTGCCTGCGTCGATTTTCCGCTGATATTCCGTTTTCCCTTGCAATGAAAGCAGAGGAAGATTATAATGTTTTTTGTATCCTTTGATTTTCCCGGAGGCATCGCATGATCAACGCCCAAAGCTTTATTCAGGCCCTGAAATTGCAGGTGCTCAGCCCGACCTCGCAAAAGGAATGGGATATCCACGCCGCCGAATTTAACCGGCCCGGATTGCAGTTTGTCGGATTTTATGAACATTTTCCCCATGACTGGCCCCAGGTGGTGGGCCTGACGGAAATGAGTTATCTGGAATCCCTGACGGACGACGTGCGCCGCAAGCGGTTGGAAGCGTTCTTTTCGTATCATGTCCCCTGCATGATCATTTGCCGGGGGATGCTGCCTTCCCACGACATGATGGAGCTTGCCGCCAAGTATGATACGGCGATGCTGCGTACGCCTCAGGTGACCACCCGCTTCATCGCCAACGCTATGAACTATCTGAACCGCTGTCTGGCGCCCCGCGCCACGCTGCATGGCGTGCTGGTGGACGTGTATGGCATGGGGGTACTGATTACCGGCGAAAGCGGCGTGGGAAAGAGCGAAGCCGCACTGGAGCTGGTGCGCCGCGGGCATCAGCTGGTGGCGGACGATGTGGTGGACATTTGCCGCATCACGGAAAACCGTCTGATCGGCGAAGCGCCGGAAATGGTGCGCCATTTGATGGAGATTCGCGGGATCGGCATCATCGACATCAAAGCGATGTACGGCATCAGCGCTGTGCTCACCAGCAAAACCATTGACTTAATCATTCACCTGGAGCCCTGGAAGGAAAAGAAAGCCTATGACCGGCTGGGGCTGACGGATGACTTTACCACGATCATGGACGTGCGCGTGCCTCAGGTGGTGCTGCCCATCCAGCCAGGCCGCAACGTAGCCGTGGTCATCGAAGTAGCGGCGCGGAATTTCTCTCTAAAGCAAATGGGTTATTCCGCAGCCAAGGAATTGGACCGCCGGCTGAGCGAACAGATGGAACAATAAAGTTCAGGCAGGAGGCTTTACGCTATGGTATACATCGGCATTGATCTGGGCGGTACGAATATCGCCGTGGGCGTGGTGAGCGAAGCGGGCTCCATTCTTTCGGAGACCTCGGCCAAGACCCTGGCGGAACGGCCCTATCAGGAAGTGATTCGGGACATGGCGGCCTGCGTGATGAAGGCCGTCACCAAGGCGGGACTGACGGAAGCGGATATCGCTTCTATCGGCATCGGCATTCCCGGCGTGGCCCAGGGCGACAGCGGGGTGGTGTTCAACTGTACCAACCTGGGGTGGATCAACGTGCCGCTGCGGGCGGAGATGCAGAAATATATCAACAAGCCCGTATTCCTGGACAACGACGCCAATGTGGCCGCCCTGGCGGAAAGCTATTTCGGCGTCAGCGCCGGATACAAAAGCAGCGTGATGATCACCCTGGGCACCGGCGTGGGCGGCGGCATCGTGATCAACGGCCGTCCCTGGGCGGGTGCTCACGGGCGCGGAGGCGAAATCGGCCACATGACCCTGGTGCCCGATGGCGCGCCTTGCACCTGCGGCAACAACGGCTGCGTGGAGCGCTACTGCTCTGCCACCGCGCTGATCCGCACTGCCAAGCAGGAGTGCTATTCCTTCCCCGACACCGCGATCCTGAAAAAAGCGGGCGGGGACATTAACCGGGTCAACGCCAAGCTGGTCATTGATGCCGCGAAGGAAGGTGATGCGTCCGCCCTTCGGGTATTCAATTCCTTCGTGAAATATCTGGCCATGACCATCAATGACATTACCGCGTTTTTTGACCCGGACATCATCGTCTTGGGCGGCGGCGTGAGCTACGCTGGCGACTTCCTGCTCAATAACGTGGCGGCGCTCCTGCCCCGGTATCAGATGTTCAAGGCCCTGCCCATCCCCAAGCTGGCCCTGGCTAAGCTGGGCAATGAAGCCGGGATCGTCGGCGCGGCGATGCTGGGAAAATAAATTGAAAGAGTTAGGAGTGTGGAGAGTGAAGTGTGAAGTTTAATTTTGTGTTTTCCCATTCGTGTTACTGAATAGCAGCGCATGACTGCGGACAAGATAAAACTCCACTCTACACACTCCACTCTGCACACTAAAAATGGAGGTTTGATCCCATGAACTATTCAGTCCGTTCCCTGTTCCGCCAGACCCCTGCCGACGGAACGGAAGTGACCGTATCCGGCTGGGTGCGCACGGTGCGCGACAGCAAAGCCTTTGCCTTTATCGCCCTCAACGACGGTACCTTCTTTAAGAACGTTCAGGTCGTGTGCGAACAGAATTTGGATAACTTTGCCGACGTGGTGAAAATCACCCTGGGCAGCGCCATCGAGGTGACCGGCGCGCTGGCCCTGACCCCGGACGCCCAGCAGCCCTTTGAAATCAAGGCCACCAAAGTAACGGTGGTCGGTGCCTGCGACCCCAGCTACCCCATGCAGAAGAAGCGCCATACCGTGGAATACCTGCGCACCCAGGCTCATCTGCGGCCCCGCACCAACTTGTTCAGCGCCGTGTTCCGCATCCGTTCCCTGGCGGCCCAGGCCATCCACGCCTTCTTTGCGGAGCGCAGCTTCGTCTATGTGCATACTCCCCTCATCACCGCCTCTGACTGCGAGGGCGCGGGCGAAATGTTCCGGGTCACCACCCTGGACTTGAACAACCTGCCCAAGGGCGAGGACGGCAAGGTGCTGGACAAGGAGGATTTCTTTGGCAAGCCCGCCAACCTGACCGTGTCCGGCCAGCTGAACGTGGAGTGCTTCGCCCAGGCCTTCCGCAACGTGTATACCTTCGGGCCCACCTTCCGCGCTGAAAAATCCTACACGCCCCGCCACGCCGCGGAATTCTGGATGATCGAGCCGGAAATCGCCTTCGCCGACCTGGAAGACGATATGGAGCTGGCCGAGGATATGCTCAAGTACGTCATCGCTGACGTATTAGCGAAAGCCCCTGAGGAAATGGAATTCCTGAACAGCTTCGTGGACAAGGGCCTGATCGAGCGGTTGCAGCACGTGGTGAACAGCAAGTTCGCCCGCGTCAGCTACACCGACGCCATCGATATCCTGCTGAAGGCAGACAAAAAGTTCGAATATCCCGTCCACTGGGGCATGGATATTCAGACAGAGCATGAACGCTATCTGGCTGAGGAGCACTTCGGCTGTCCCGTGTGCGTATACAACTATCCCAAGGAAATCAAGGCGTTCTATATGCGCCAGAACGACGACGGCAAGACCGTCGCCGCCGTGGACGTGCTGGTGCCCGGCATTGGCGAGCTGATTGGCGGCAGCCAGCGCGAAGAGCGCTTGGATGTGCTGGAAGCCCGCATCGACGAGCTGGGGCTGGACAAGGATTCCTACTGGTGGTATCTGGAGCTGCGCAAGTACGGCACCACCCCCCATGCCGGTTTCGGCCTGGGCTTTGAGCGCCTGATCATGTACCTGACCGGCGTTTCCAACATCCGCGATGTGCTTCCTTTCCCCCGCACCACCGGCAGCGCGGAATTCTAATTTTGTAATATATTTGTAACATATTATTCTGATCCCCTGTTTCCACTCCGGAACAGGGGTTTTTTATTGTGTCATTATCCTGTGTTTGTACGAAAATGATGCCACATGATCTTGTGGAAGACGAATTGTGTCAAAATTATTCTAAAATAATTAAAAAAATATTACAAAAATACGTGCAATTATTGAGAAAGTATGTTATAATAGTGAAGTCATGGAAACGATGCGCTTCACGCGCAGGAATTTCCCGGAGGGAGGAAGATGCAGTATGCTGACGAAAACGCAAACGGTGGGACGATACTCACTGGAGGGCGTGAATCAGCGGATGAATGCCGCCATGCGGGCGTGCGTGTCCTGGGCGGCGATAGAGGAGCACGATAAAATTCTGGACATGGCCTGCGGCAGCGGCCAGATGCTGGCGCACCTGAACGATCAATTGAAGCTGACGCTTTGCGGCATGTGCAAGGGCGCAGATCAGGCCCGGGCCATCAGCGAAATGCTGGGCGAAGCCGATGTGATCCCTGCCCGGATGGAGGATATTCCCTGGCGGGACAACACGTTCGATGTGGTGATGCTGCCCGCCCACATGAAAGGCGAACCCAAGCGCATCCTGGATGAAGTGATCCGCGTGCTGCGTCCGGGGGGACAGTTTGTGATGTCCTCGCGGCTGCTGGCGTTCCGCGGGGACGGGGAATTCAGTCGGCGCGAAATCATGCGTCTGATGCAGGAGGCGGGGTTCCGGGAGGTTTCCTTCCGCGCCACCGGCCTGTGCGGCGCGATCGTCGGCTGGAAGCCGGGTCAGATTGACGTGGTAAGGGATAAGATTTGAAATTCTTTCGGCTGCCCAATGCGCTCTTTCCGATGCAGGAGGAGCGCATTGTTTTTTTCAGTCGTCTGTAAATTCCCAATTTCCCGTCTTGTGAGATCAGGAGAAATATGGTATACTAAAGCGTACAAATTTCAAATGAGGGATGAGTATGCGAAACACTTTACAAAGCAAGCACCTATTTCTGATCTTCCTGACGGTCGTATTGACGGTTGCTTCCGTGGTTCCCGCTTTTGCCGATGCGACGCTGCACGGGTATTCCAAAGGCGCGGGGTATGAATACGTGGCGTTTGGCTCCTACCCTACCGATGCAGACGGTACGGTGCGGCCTATCCTGTGGCGCGTGCTGCGGGCCGACAACAACGAAGCCTGGCTGCTGAGCGAATACGTGCTGTTCGGCTCCCCGGTGCATGGGGACTACGAGCATTATCAGGGCTGGGAAAAGAGCGATCTGTACCTGTACCTGAACAGCGTGTTCATCAACGACGCTTTCACCGACGAGGAGCAGGCCGCTCTGGTGAACCGCACCGAGGACAATGCGCTGGTGACCCTGATCACTTCCGACGAGATGAAGGACGCCTCCATCGGCTTTTCCTCCAATAACGCGCGCCTGTGCGAAAGCACCGCTTACGCCAAGATCCTGCCCGATCCTCCCATCTTCGAGCTGCCCAAGACCAACAACAAAGGCCGCTGGAAGCCGCTCTACATTTATTCCAAGGGGCACAAGTACAGCCCATGGTGGAGCCGCACCCGCTCCGTGGACTACCCCCATGAGCAGCGCCGGGTGATGGACGAGGGCAAGATTGGCCGCATCTCCACCGGCAACAGCGATTTGGGCGTTCGCCCCACCGTATATGTGAACCTGAGTCTTCTGAGCATTGGTTCGGGCAGCGGCAGCATGGATAACCCGTACCAGCTTTTGCCGACCGGCGGCGCCTATGTCGCTCCTGTCCCCGCTGTTCAGGAGACGGTCGTGGAACAAGTTTCCGTTGAACAGGAACCCGTGGAGGAATACGCCGAACCTCAGCAGGGCGGCGGTATCCCGATCATTGATTTCTCGGACGAAGAAAACCTGACGGACGATCCCGACGTGTACCCTGTCGGTTCGATCCCCGAAGTGGACGACAGCTTTTATTACACGGGCGAGGAGACCGACGATGGCCAGGACGAAGCGCAATCCCAGAGCGGCGGTATTCCGCTGTATGTGGAAGAGCCTGACGACGCCCAGGGCTTCACCGGCACCGTCGATCAAAGCAGCCTGAACGAGCATTATCCCGCCCTGACTGCTCAGGGCTTCCTGCCGGATGGGCAGAATGAATTTGTCTACGCCAACGAAGCCGAGGGCCTGTGGCTGTACGCCTCCCAGACCCTGCGTATCGAGATCAAACGCTTTGAGGGCAACAATTCCTCCGGCGGCAAGCTGCGCTGGTACGAGGCTGAAGTGTTTGCCAAGGACAACAGCGAATTATTTGACTTCTACCCCTTCGACAAGGACCATTATAAGTCCTACGGCGACCGCTACAAGGAACTGCCTGAAAAAATCGCCAAGCAGCATCAGCTGGTGTTCGCCATCAACTCCGACTACTTCATCTACCGTATCGAGCGGGATCACGAGGAAAGCTACGCCTATCCCATTGGTTTGATCATCCGCGACGGCGAAGTGTTCTATGACCGGCCCAAGAAGGCCAATTCCACCGTGTATCCGCCGCTGGACGTGATGGCGCTGTACCCCGACGGGTCGGTGAGCCTGCACAAGAACGCCGAAATCACCGCCAAGGAGCTGCTCAGCAAGGGCGCGACGGATACCCTGTCCTTCGGCCCCATCCTGGTGGAGAACGGCGAAGTGTCTCCCCGCTCCAAGGAATTCGGCAACACGCCCAACCCCCGCACGGGTTTTGGCATCGTGGAGCCCGGTCATTATGTAGTCGTCGTGGCCGAGGGCAAGCGCAAGGGCGTCACCGAAGGCGAAAGCTGCATCTGGCTGGGTGAAAAGATGGCCGAGCTTGGCTGCACCAGCGCCATCAACCTGGATGGCGGCGCCACCTCCGTGCTCATCTTCATGGGCGAGCAGATCAACGTGACCGGCAACTATAACAGCAGCACCAACCGCAAGCAGAACGAGCTGTTTGGTATCGGCCACTCCGACGCGATTCACTGATTGAGGATTGACGGTATTTCGCTCTGAATAAAAAAAACTCCCCGCGTCTTTTCAGGCGCGGGGAGTTTGCTGTGCGATTACACTTTTTCCTTCATCCAGTCCCTGACAGCTTTCACCGCTTGGTCAAGATGATGCTCATAACAGTGTCCGTCTCCCTGAATCAGGACAAGCTTGCTGTTCCGATACCGCTGCGCTGCCCGGATACCGTATTCTACCGGAACAGCGCCGTCCTGGTCGCCATGAACGATCAAAACCGGCCCTGCAAATCGGTCGATCGCTTCTTCCACGCGAATCGTCTGCGCGACCCGCACATAGTTTCCTCCCAGCGTCCTGCCGCCCCAAGCGGGCAGTTCATCGGGAATATGCTCCGGGTCAAAGCTTTCGCCCAGCAGCGTTCCATTCCTTGCAGCTTCCGGAATCATCCAGGCAGGCGACATGGCGATCATCCCTTTGATCGCGTCGTGCTTCATTGCCGCGGCAAGCATGACCGTCAGCCCGCCCTGAGAGTGGCCGCACAGATAAATATCCGTGACAAAGTCCAGGCTCCGGGCGTAATCGATCACGGTCAAGGCGTTGGTCACCCATTTGTACAGGGTGTGGTTTCTGAATTCTCCCCCGCTGGCGCCGTGGCCGTACATGTCCACCCGCAGCGTGGCGCAGCCAATTTCATTCAACGCTTTGGAAACCGCAAGCAGATGGGGCTCATCCTTGTATCCGGTAAATCCGTGAATGATAATAACGAGCGGATGCTTTCCCTCAGCGGGAGCGGGCATATCCAGTTTTGCGACCAGCTTGATACCGTCGTCCTCAATAAACACGGCTTTTCATCCTTTCACAGCGTATCGTTATTCGTTGATCAGACAAACGTTCATATAATGGGTAAGGTACGTTTTTCCGCCAATCGTGATTTGGACGGTGTCGGAATTGTCAAAGTCCAGCCAGGAAGTCAGTTTTCCCTCCACAGTTTCTCCGTTGGGCAGGCGGATGATGGCGTAATTGAACCGATTCTTAAAGTCGGCCAGCTGGCGGTTCCCATGAGTCAATTCCCAGTACACGACGAATCCGCCGATCAGCAGCACGATGGCTGCAACCAACGCTATGATCGCTTTTTTACTTTTCATTGGAATTCCTCCTTCAGTTTTCTGGTTTCATCAGAATCGTCATAGATTCTGTAATCCCATCAGCATCATGCAGATGGCAAATCCGCCGACCATCATCGCCGCCATGGCAATGGGCCATTTACCGCCTCGATTGAATCCGTAAAAGTCTTCCCAACGCTTGTTCGCCGGGGCGTAAAGAATTTTGTACAAATACCAGCCTCCGTACAGAACAAGAGGAAGCATACCCAGCAGAGCTGTAGAAAAAGCCATGCCCTTTTTTTCAAGGAGGCAGAATGAAAGAATTGCCATCAGCGGCGTGGTCAGGTGCATGAAAAGGTCGTTGCCCATTAACAGCGGTTTGAGGCCGCCCATCGTAGGAGCCAGGAAGAAAAATACTGTCAGCATCGTTACCGTCACCGCCGCCGTGCCGATATACTTGAGTGTCCAGGCCCAGCATGAATCAGGGAAAAGCGCCATGCACAGCGCTGCCACAGCGCAAAACACGTTGCTCTGCACCGTAAAAAAACGAAAAGCGTATCGTGCTTTGGACAGGCACCAGGTTCCTTCTTTCCAGAAAATGCGAATGACAAGAATCGCCGTGATGGCGAAGATCAATGCGTTGATGATTGCCGAGGCCACCTCATCAAATCCTTTCACAATTCCGTATGATAGAAATATGACCCTATCATTATACAGAAAATATGTTGACCATGCAATAGCAAAAACGCGGGAACAGCATTGCCCTGCGCTTCCTTTTTTGTTATAATTACAGTGAATCCGAAAAAGTGAACTGGGAAAATGCTTACATAACGGAGGAGAAACAAACATGTTTTTGTGTGGTGACAATCCGGAAATCCTGCGGGAATACCCTTATCATGTTCGGGATGTGCATATCAGCGACCCCTTTATTCTGGCGGACCCGGTTACAAGGCGGTATTACACCTATGTGCAGTTTGTGGATACCCGCCGCTTTCCGGATGTTCCTGCGGGTCCGGGACATTTTTATGTACTGGAAAGCCAGGATCTGATTCATTGGTCCAAGCCGCAGGTTTGTTTTGAACAAGGAGACTTCTGGGCGGACAAGGATTACTGGGCGCCGGAGTGTCACATCTGGCAGGGCAGGTATTATCTGATCAGTTCTTTCCGGGCGGAGGGGACGTACCGTCGCTGCCAGTGCCTGGTATCGGACAGTCCCAAAGGGCCGTTCATGCCGGTTCAGGGGGAACCTGTCACGCCGGAAGGCTGGCACTGCCTGGACGGAACACTGTATGTTGATCGAAAAGGCGCTCCATGGCTCGTTTTCTGCCATGAATGGCTGCAAGTCGGCGATGGACAGATCTGCGCCGTTCCGCTGTCTATGGATTTGGGAAAGGCTGTTGGCGAACCGATGATTCTGTTCCGTGCTTCCGACGGGCCCTGGACAGGAAACAGCGGCGTCACGGACGGGCCGTTCCTCCACCGGCTGCCAGGCGGAAAGCTGCTGATGCTCTGGTCCAGCTTTACGCCAGAGGGAGCCTATGCCATTTCTTACGCAGTCAGTGAATCGGGCGAAATCTTTGGCCCCTGGCAGCAGCGGAAGGAACCGCTGTATGCTTTGGACGGTGGTCACGGGATGCTGTTTCATGCGTTTTCGGGTCAGCTGATGATGGCCTGCCATGGCCCAAATGAGCACAGCAGGAAGCGCATTCTGCTCTTTGAAATGGAAGAAACGGATGCCGCCCTGCACATCATCAATGAAGTCACAGGAAACTGGTACAATCGCATCGGGGGCTCAGGGCAGCGTTACGCATATAAAGCCCAGAACCGCGAAACACCTTGCTTTCTTGCGGACCCAAGGGGATAACGCAGATTGTGCAAACTATGCAGGAAGGATGGACTTTCAAATTGTCCGATGAAAAACAAATGCCGGAAAAGAAAAATTACCGACAAACGCTGATTGCCTGTTACCTTGGGTTCATCACCCAGGCCATCACTGCCAACTTCGCGCCGCTACTGTTTCTCAAGTTTCACGCTGATTACGGCATTTCGCTTGGCCAAATCGCGCTGATCCCCACCGCTTTTTTTCTCACGCAGCTGTTGGTTGACCTGTTCTGCGCCCGCTTTGTGGATGCGATCGGATACCGCCGCAGCGTGGTTGCCTCTGAAATCACAAGCGCGCTGGGTCTGGCTGGGCTGGCGCTTTTGCCGGACATGCTGCCTGACCCATTTGTAGGCGTGATGATCTGCGTGGTGATTTACGCGGTGGGCAGCGGGCTGATTGAAGTGCTGGTCAGCCCCATCGTGGAAGCGTGCCCCTTTGACAATAAGGACGCGGTTATGAGCCTGCTCCATTCCTTCTATTGCTGGGGTTCGGTGGGCGTGATTCTGCTGTCCACGCTGTTCTTTGCCGTGTTCGGCATCGCGCACTGGAAAATCCTTGCCTGTGCCTGGGCATTGATTCCCCTGTATAATATATACAATTTTTCTGTTTGCCCGATTGAACGGCTGACGGAGGAAGGCAAGGGTATGACCATTGGCGGTCTGTTTAATACACCGCTATTTTGGCTGGCTATTATCCTGATGATCTGCGCCGGGGCCTCCGAGCTCTCCATGGCCCAGTGGGCTTCCGCATATACGGAAGCGGCGCTGGGCTTCCCCAAAACGGTGGGAGATTTGGTGGGGCCGTGTCTGTTCGCTGTCACCATGGGTATCAGCCGGGTGATCTATGGGAAGATGGGCGGAAAAATCGAGCTGAGCCGGTTCATGGTTGGCTCCGGCTGCCTGTGCCTGTTGTGTTACTTGTTGGCTTCGCTGTCCACACAGCCGATTCTGGGCCTGGTCGGCTGCGTTCTGTGCGGTTTCTCCGTGGGAATCATGTGGCCCGGCACCATCAGCCTGATTTCTCCCCGCCTGCCCCAGGGCGGAACCGCCATGTTCGCGCTGCTGGCAATGTCGGGCGACCTGGGCGGAGCATTCGGCCCCAGCCTGGTTGGCTTTGTGACCCAGCAGGCAGGCGACCGTCTGCAAACCGGTATGCTGGTTGGCAGCGTGTTTCCTCTGATTCTCATTGTTGCTCTGCTGCTGCTGCGCAGGCACGAATCAAAAAAATAATATCATACGGAAATCGTAAAAATGGAACTGAAGGAATTGAAAGGGCTGGGGAAAGCCCGGCTGGAAACGCTGAACAAAGCCGGCATTACGACTCTGAGCGACCTGCTGCTGACCCTGCCGGTGCGGTATCAGGATACGTCCGTCACCACACCCCTGGGTGAAATCGCGCCGGGGATGGAGGTGTGCGTGTCGGGCTTCCCCAAGGCCGCGCCGCGCCTGAGCCGGTTTCACGGGCTCACCTCGGTGACGTTGCGATTATGCGACGAAACGGGCGGGGTGCCGGTGGTATGGTATAACCAGCCCTGGCTGCAAACCGCCATACACCCGGAGGACTTGCTTACCCTCTATGGGCGTATTGACCGGGACAAACAAGGCCGCATCCGCATGGCCAGTCCGATAATCGTGAAGGAGCGCGGGATCCTGCCGGTATATAAGGCGCTGGCCGGACTGCCGCCCAAGACCATGCGGGAGCTGATCCGCCAGGCGTTGACGCAATTGGAGGACTGCTGCCCGGAAACGCTGCCGGAAATCATCCGGGTAAAGTACCAACTATGCGAGCGAAACTTCGCCCTGCGCCAGGCGCATTTTCCTGAAACGCGGGAAAACCTGGCCATTGCTCTGCGCCGCTTATCGTTTGAAGGAATGCTATTATACCAGACCGCCGCTGCATCCCTGCGGGGAGAACGGACAAAGGGCATCGTGATCGACGTGCCGGATAACGCCTGCGAAGCCTATTGGGCGTCTCTCCCCTTTCCCCCGACGAACGCGCAGAAGCGCGTACTGAACGAAATCGCGGGCGACTTGAAAAGTCCCCAGGCCATGGGCCGCATGGTACAAGGCGACGTGGGCTGCGGTAAAACGGCGCTGGCCTTTGGCGCGATTGCCCTGACGGCGCAGGCGGGCTTCCAGTCTGCGCTGATGGCTCCGACGGAAATATTAGCCCGGCAGCATTTGGAAAGCGCCAAAGCCATCCTGGAGCCCCTGGGCATCCCCTGCGGTCTGCTGGTGGGCGGCATGAAAGCGAAGGAACGCCGGGAAGCGCTGGAAAAAATCGCCTCCGGGGAATGGATGGCCGTCATCGGCACCCACGCGTTAATCTCCGAGGGCGTGGAATATAAGAATCTGGGTCTGGTCGTCACCGATGAGCAGCACCGCTTTGGCGTACGCCAGCGTCGCTTGCTCAGCAAAAAGGCGGAATCCACCGAAGAAGCACCCAATGAACTGGTGCTGTCCGCCACGCCCATTCCACGCACCCTGGCTCTGGTGCTGTATGGTGATTTGGATTTGTCCATTGTGGATGAGCTGCCGCCGGGCCGCACGCCGGTCAAGACCCGCATAGTGCCGGAGGAGAAGCGGGACGGGCTGTATTCTTTTATCAAGCAGGAAGCCGCTCAGGGCAGGCAGACCTACATCGTCTGCCCCCTGGTGGAGGAAAGCGAAATGATCGACGCCCGCAGCGCTCAGGAAACCTATGCCGAGCTGTGCAACGGGCCGCTGAGCGACCTGCGCGTGGGCCTCACCTATGGCGAGCAGGACGCCGAGGAAAAAGCGGAGACCATCCGGAAGTTTTCTTCCGGGGAATTGGATGTTTTAGTTTCCACCACGGTTATCGAGGTGGGGGTCAACGTGCCCACCGCTACCGTGATGGTGATCGAAAATGCCGACCGCTTCGGTCTCAGCCAGCTGCACCAGCTGCGCGGGCGCGTAGGGCGCGGCGCGAAGGAAAGCTGGTGCTTCCTGATGGCGTCGCCCAACGAACGGTTAAAGACGCTCTGTGAAACCAACGACGGCTTCAAGATCGCCCAGAAGGACTTGGAGCTTCGCGGCCCCGGCGATTTCCTGGGCACCCGCCAGCACGGCGACACCCTCATTCCCGGCATGGCCCTGGGCGCGAACATGCAAATGCTGGAGGAATCCAGCCAGTGCATAAAGTGGATCCGGTCGCCGGGCTACGAGGCGGAATGGGAACAGCTCAAGGAAAGCGCGCAAGCAGCTTTTGCCAACGTGCTGGATAATATTGCCATGAACTAAGGAGGACGCCATGCTCAGAGTGCTGGGAGGCAACCAGGAAGCGCTGAGGCGGCATTTGCTGGATCTGGCCGCGCTCGGCGGAAAGATGATCGTGATCGTGCCGGAGCAGTACACGCTGCAAACGGAACGTGAATTGATGGACGGCCTGGACGTGATGGGCTTCTTCGATCTGGAGGTGCTGTCCCCTTCCAGGCTGACCGAGCGGGTGTTCGCTCTGGCAGGGGCGGATGAACGCGAGCGCATCGACCAGCGGGGCAAGCAGTTTGCGCTGGCCCGGACAATGATGCTATGCAAGAAGAAGCTGTGCTATTATGAAAGCGCTACGGAAAAGCAGGGCTTCATCCAGCGTATTGGCACGGTGATCGCCGAATGCAAGCAGGCAGGCGTCACACCGGAAGCGCTGTCCGCTCACGCGGAAAGCCTGCCCGATGGGGCGAGCAAGGATAAGTTCCGGGATTTGGCGCTGCTTTATGAAGTCTATGAAAAGCAGCTGGAAGGTCAGTTTGTGGACGGCGAGGACGTGGTGGACAATATGTTGCTGCGCCTGGCTGACAGCGGCATCGTACGGGATGCGCGAGTGGCGGTGTACGGCTTTGACTCGCTGACCGGGCAGATGATTCGCCTGTTGGTGAGCGCCGCTTTATTGACGACCCAGGTGGAGGCCCTGGTCATCATGGGCCAGGAGGACATGTTTTCGCCTGTGCGTCAGAGTGTCACTCGCCTCTGGAAAGCCGCTGAGGAGGCGAACGTGCCCTTTGAATCGGTACAGCTTTCCTTCGTGGAAACGGGCCGGGCGAAGGAGCTGACGCATCTTTCCCTGCAATATTTGCAATCCGCTCCGGCTCCTTATAAAAATATACCCGCCGCCGTACGCCTGTACGCTGCGCCAAGCCCGTATTTTGAAGCACACTTCGCGGCGCAGGAAATGGTGCTGCTGCACGAAAGCGGCATGGCCTATGGTGATATGATTGCTGTGATGGGCGATCCGAGCTTTGCGGGCGTGCTGTCCACTGTGCTTTCTTCCTACCGTATTCCTTGCTATGTTTCCCGTAAAATGCCCGCCGCCACCCACGGAGCCTCGCGCTTCCTGATTTCTTCGCTGCGGGCCGTCGCCGACGGATACTCCGTGGAGGAAATGCTTTCGGTCATCAAATCCGGTTACGCCCCGATTGCCGAGGAGGACGCGTGGCGGCTGGAAAACTATATTCAATCCTACGGTATCCGGGGCAAACTGTGGCTGGCTCCCTTCAAGCGCGGAACAAAAGAAGAATCCGCCGCGCTGGAGGAAGCCCGCGTCAGTCTCATCACGCCGCTGCATACCCTTCGAGAAGCCATGAAAGAGGCACAGAATTCCGAAGACGCGCTGCGGGCCGTGGTGGAATACCTGCAAACTGCAAATGTTTACGAGCGCCTGGCAGAAAGCCAGACGACATTATCGGCCCAGGACATGCCCGCTGAGGCGATGCAGATTCAGCAGCTCTGGGAGGCGATCATGCAATTGCTGTCCCAGGCCCAGGCGCTGCTGGGGGCCGTGCGCGTATCCCCGCGGCAGCTTGCCTCCTGGCTGGAAGCGGGGCTGGAGGCCTGTGAGCTGTCTTCTCTGCCGCCCACTGCCAATGCGGTCATCTGCGGCGTGATCGGTCATCTGCCGCTGAGCCGGCCCAAAGCGCTGTTCCTGATGAACATGACGGACGGGCTATTGTCTGCCCGGGGCGCGGGACTGCTGACCGAGCAGGAGCAGGAGGACGCACAGGAAGCCCTGCACGCCTACCTCTCCATTGACGAAGAAGGTCAGGATGCCCTGGCGCAATTGGATGTGTGGAAAACTATCTCCGCCCCGACAGAAAAGCTGTATCTTACCCGTTCACTCGCTACCCAGGATGGCAGCGCGCTGCGGCCTTTCCCCCGGCTTGTGCACATCCGGCTGATTTTCCCCGGTTTGGTGGAGGAGGGCAGTGTAAGTCAGCGCGTCGCAGTGGAAAAGCCGCTGGCTCCCATGCCCACCTTTGACGCGCTGGGCGTAAAAATGCGGGATGGGCCGCTGACCAGCGAATGGCTGGAAGCATGGAAATACCTGAGCAGCGCTGAGAATACAAAGGCGCAGACTCAGGCGTTGATGCAGTCTTTTCTGTCTCCGCAGGACGCGCCTGCGCTGCCGCGCGAGGTAGCACATAATCTTTTTATGGAGCGGGTCATGTCGGTGAGCCGGCTGGAAAACTTCGCCGTGTGTCCCTACAAGCATTTTGTGGAGCAGGGTCTATCTCCCAAGCCCCGCAAGGAATGGGCGCTGACGCCCATCGACGCGGGCAACTTTTATCACAGCGCCTTGGAGGGCTTCACCCGCCTGCTGCCGACGATACCGCACTGGCCGAAGATTGATAAGAAAACCTGCGACGCAGTGGTGGACAAGGCGGCCGAACCGCTGTTCCAGGAACTGCTTTCCGGGGTGATGGGCGAAAGCTCGCGGATGCGGTCGCTTGGTGAAAAATACAGACGGGTGCTGAAGCGCGTCGCCTGGACGTTTACGAAGGGCGCAAAGCAGAGCGCCTTTTCTCCCGAAGGCGCGGAAGTCCGGTTCGGATATCCCGGCGGTATCCCGCCCATTGAGCTGACCCTGAAGGATGGAACGAAGGTATTCGTTCGCGGCATCATCGACCGCATTGACCGCTATGCCGGGGACGAGGGCGTGTATCTGCGGGTGGTGGATTACAAATCCGGCGCGGAAAAGCTGAGCCCGGCAAAGATCTTCTGGGGCGCGCAATTGCAGCTGCTTTTGTATCTCCGGGCGGCTCTGGCGGAGGAGGAAGGAACCGAGCCTGCGGGGGCATTTTACATGCGGGTGGCGGACCCGCTTTTGCCCACCGAGGAAGAGACCGATCAGATCGAGGATGCCCTGGCCCGGGCGCTGTGCCTGCGGGGCGTGGCCCTCAAGGACGCCGCCATCCTGAAGCTGATGGACGATGGCGTTCCGCCGCTGACCCTGCCCAAGGTGCTGACCAGCAAGGGAGACTTTGACAAACGTGCCATGCTGGCGACGCTGGCGGACATGAAAGCGCTGATCGGTCACGCAGGCGACATGGCCAGGCAATGGGCCGAACGGATTTACGACGGCGAAATCGCCGCCAAGCCCCTGTGCGATAAGCGGCGGAACGGCGCGTGCGACCGATGCGACTACGCGCCCATCTGCCGTCGCGACCTTTCCCGGGGCATCGACAACGCCCGCGTGATGCAGGAAATGAAGTTCGACGAGCTGCTGGAAAAGATCAACGCGGCGGAGAAGCCCTCCTGAAAACCCGGCTTTATTTCCTTGCATATCGACTGATAATTTGGTATATTATGACTGTTTCATCACTTCTTTGCATAAGAAAGGGACAACAATGAATTTACAGATCATAGAACGGACGGATGCTTACGTAACCATTGGCTGGACAGATGTGCCCGGTGCGGACGCGTATCGGGTATACTGGGCTGACAGGAATACGAAAGGCATGGTTTACAAATGCCTGGCTGAAACAAAGGATACGCAGTACCGTCTGAACAAAGCGACGCATGTCCCCCACTATTTCTATGTGGAAGCGTTGGCGGATGGAAAGGTGATCGAAATAAGCGAACGCTTGAAAACCTCTATTAAAAAAGTGTTCCATCCCCAGCTGGAAAAGCTGAACCGGGGGCTGATCGCCGTACCGCAGAAGGACGGCGTATTCCTGTCTTGGCGGTTGTTCAAAAACGAAGTGGATGGATACAGCGACACCGGCCTGACCGGGGCGAACTTTGCCGTCTATCGCGACGGGCGGGCCATTGGCTATGTGACCGACAGCACCAATTTCTTTGACTG
>ONRC01000013.1:0-17036 GCA_900320085.1 uncultured Eubacteriales bacterium | reverse complement strand
CGGTGCGCGTTTGGGAAAAGCTGTACCTGGACATCCCGCTGCAAAAGCCCCAGGATGGCGTGACCCGTCCCGGCACGATGCACCCGGAGGGGGAACCCTTCCCGTACAGCGCCAATGACATGTCCATCGGCGACGTGGACGGCGACGGGGAAATGGAATACTTCGTCAAGTGGGACCCCTCCAATTCCCACGACGTATCCCACCGGGGCTATACGGGCAGATGCTTCATCGACTGCTACAAGCTGGACGGGCGGCTGCTGTGGCGCTTGGACATGGGCCCGAACATCCGTGCCGGGGCCCACTACACCCAGTTCATGGTCTACGACTTTGACGGGGACGGCAAGGCGGAAATGTGCGTCAAAACCGCGCCGGGAACCAAGATGACCGTATATCACGAGGATGGTTCCGTCCAGTCCGAACGGTATATCACCCTGCTTCCGGAAGACATCGCGGCGGGCGTTCAGAATACCGACGATTATGTTTGTTCCGCCCAGGATTACCGGAACCATATGGCCGACGTGTTTGAAGCCTGGCGGGAGCATAATGAAGTAAAAGCCGGGCATTGGCCGGATACGCTGGAAGCCTGCTTCGGCATCCCGCAAAAGTATGCCTATCCCCTCAGCCGCGCGGACGCGGAAGCGCTGGCGGATTACTTCATTCAGGTCTACGCTCCCTCCCGCAGTCCGAAAAACCGGCTGGATCAGTTCGAGGGCTTCATTTACTCCGGCCCCGAATACCTGACCATGTTCTCCGGCGACGGGCGTGAGTTGGAAACCGTCCCCTTCCCCGTTCCCCGGCAGGACGACGGCCTTCTGTGGGGCGATTACAGCATGGCCCGCATCGAGCCCTGCAACCGGGTGGACAGGTTCCTGTCCGCGGTGGCATACCTGGACGGCGAGCATCCCTCGGTGATCATCGGGCGTGGCTACTATACCCGCACCACAGTTACGGCCTACGATTTCCGGGACGGGCATTTTATCCGGCGCTTCACCGCCGATTCCGGCCATGTGCCCATGAGCAACCCCTTCAACGACAACTCCCACGCGGGCCAGGGTACCAGCCCCACCCACGGACTGCTCGCGGGACAGGGGAACCACAGCATGGCCATTGCCGACGTGGACGGCGACGGCTGCCAGGAAATCGTGTACGGCGCGGCGGTGATCGATCAGGATGGCAGCCTGCTCTATTCCAGCTACGGCCCCATGCCCGACGGCTCGGTGGCGAAATTCGGCCACGGGGATTCCATGCACTGCGGCGTGATCGACCCCGACCGGCCGGGCATGCAGATTTTTAACGTGTTTGAAGGCGCAAAGGCAGCGCCCTGGGGCTGGGCCCTGCGGGACGCGGAAACGGGCGAAGTGTTCTTCGGCGAACCTGCCGATACCGACCTGGGCCGCTGCATGGTGGGCGACGTGGTGCCGGGCGTGCGCGGTCTGCAATGCTGGGTGAATGAAACCTTTGATGTCCACGGGAATAAGCTGGCCGTACCGCTCCTTGGCACCAATTTCTCTATCCGCTGGGCGGCGGACATGAGCACCCAGATCACTGACGGGGCCAACTACCTGACCCAGGAGCAGAACGGCTGCATCGTGGACAACACCCACGGCGTGATGCTCACCCCTGAACACACCAAAACCAACAACGGCACCAAGGGCAATCCCTGCCTGGTGGCTGACATTTTCGGCGACTTCCGGGAAGAGATCCTGCTGCGCACCGCCGACAGCACCGCCATCCGCATTTACACCAACACGGACATTACCATTCACAAGCTGTTCACCCTGCTCCACGATCCCCAGTACCGCGTGGGCGTGGCCTGGCAGAACAATTGTTATAACCAGCCTTGCTATCCCAGCTTTTATTATGCCAGCGATACAGACTGGGCTTTGGTACTTCCCGCGCTTTCAAAAGAATAAAAAGCTTCCAAATGTTCCCGCTCCTGCTGGTGCGCATAAAAGGCGTTTCCATGGAAAACCTATGGCTGAAAAAGGTCAAGGAGGCGCTTGAAATTGCGAGCAACAGGTATCGTACGCAGAATAGACGAGCTGGGCCGGGTGGTGATTCCCAAAGAAATCCGCAGAACCTTGCGTATTCGCGAGGGTGACCCGCTGGAAATTTACACAGACCGGGACGGGGAAGTGATCCTGAAAAAGTATTCCCCCATCGGCGAAATGTCATCCTTCGCCAAGGATTACACGGAATCGCTGTTCCGCTCCCTGGGGCATATCGCCTGCATCGTGGACCGGGATCAGGTGGTGGCGGCCAGCGGCGTAAGCAAAAAGGAGCTGTGGGATAAGCCCATCAGCCCCGATTTGGAAAGCGCCATTCAGGCGCGGCAGACCGTGGCGCTCAACCGCACCGGAGGCGGAAAGATCGTGCCTGTCACGAACGAGGAGGACGTGAGCGGTTATACGGCGCAGGTGGTTTCCCCCATCATTGCTGACGGCGAAGCGATCGGCGCGGTGCTGCTGCTTTCCCGGGAACAGGGCGCGAAGATGGGCGATACCGAACTGAAAGTAGCCGAAACCGCCGCGGGCATCGTCGGGCGGCAGATGGAACAGTGATTTGCTCCAATACGCAAAAACCGCGCAGAATGGAACTGCGCGGTTTTTGCTTACAGGATAACGGTGAAGGTGGTTCCTTCCCCTTCTGCGCTGTGCACGGTGATTTTGCCTTTGTGGGCTTCCACAATGCTTTTGGCGATAGCCAGTCCCAGGCCGTTGCCCTCGATTTCCCGGTTGTGGGAGGAATCCACCCGATAGAAGCGGTCGAAGATGCGCTCCTGGGATTCGGGCGGAATGGCGGGGCCGGTGTTGTGCACCTTCAAAATACGCTTTTCTCCCTTGGTTTCCAGGGTCAGGCTGATTTTTCCGCCCTCGTCGGAATACTTCTGCGCGTTACTGAGCAGGATCACAGCCAATTGCTTGATCATATCCACGTCGCCGACGCAGAAAATACCCTCCGGGATGCTGATGGTCAGCTCTTTCCCCGTTTCAAAAACGGCCGATTCAAACGGCAGCGCCACTTCCAGCAGCGCCCGGCTCAGGTCGAAGTGCTGCTTTTGGGCCTGCACCGTACCTTTTTCCATC
The DNA here is from genome assembly GCA_900320085.1 of uncultured Eubacteriales bacterium. Taxonomy (GTDB): domain Bacteria; phylum Bacillota; class Clostridia; order Christensenellales; family Aristaeellaceae; genus RUG563. The sequence continues at coordinate 13,950 of ONRC01000013.1, read as the reverse complement.
CGGGCCAGGGTGAGCAGGTTTTGAATCAAATGATCGGTACGCTGGACCTCGGACTGGATGAATTCCAGCGATTTGCTTTCCCCCACCTCCGCGGCCAGGGCTTCCGCATTGGCGGAAATCACAGCCAAGGGGGTTTTCATTTCGTGGCTGGCATCCCAGACGAACTGCTTTTGCTTTTCCATGGCCTCGTCCACCGGCTTGACGAGCCGATGAATCAGCCACACTGCGGCCAGGCTCAGCAGCGCGTCCTCCGCTACCGCCACCAGCGCCGTGACCCGCAGCACGTTTTCCACATTCTGCACTTCCAACCGGCTGTCCACCGCGATCAGCAGGCGGCAGCCCGATTCGTCCTTGTCCAGCAGGCGGAAAAACTGGGTGTCCACCCGTCCGGACGTTTTGCCGCTTTGCAGCACGGACGCGGCCATCTGGCTGATTTCCTCATCGGTATACAGGTCGGTGCGGTCGCTGTGCCAGGATAACACGCCGCCGTTTGCGTCCAGGGTGATCGTGTAGTAATTGGACAGGCTCGCCGCGTTCATGATGGCGGGTGTGCTGCGCATCCTGTCCCTGCCCGTGTCGTTCTGGCCGTCCTGTATCCAGGGCGGACGGCTGCTGTCGTCAGGCCGGGGGGTGCCGTCTGGGTCAGGGGGAGGCGTATCCAGCTTTCTGTCATTGACCCGGAAACTGTTGATGCCATTGCGAAAAACAAAATTAGGGCGCTGACCGCCATTTTCGGCCAGCATGTCCAGCACGGCGTTGGCCTGCTGGCTCAGGCTGTTCCAGTTCATTCCGTTGATCGCCGCCACCAGTCCAGCGGAGGCCAGCAGCAGTCCGACCAGCACCAGCAGGATCATGCGGATTTTCAGCTTACGGATCATGCCTCTTCCTCCAGCGAATAGCCGATGCCGCGGGTGGCCTTGATTTTCACTTTGGAGCCCAGAAAGGTCAGCTTTTTTCGCACGAAGGAGAGGTACACCTCCAGGTTGCTGTAATCCGCTTCGCTTTCATAGCCCCAGACCCGGTCGAAGATCGTTTCCTTGGGCAGGATCTGCCTGGGATTGCGCAGGAACATTTCCATGATCTGGTATTCCTTCGCGCCCAGCTTCACGCTTTCCCCGGTACTTTTATTCATCAGCTTGGCTTCCTGCTGGTTGAGGGCAATGTCGCCGAAGGCGAGCTCCATCACAGGCGCTTCCTCCTTCCGCCGGGTGATGGCGCGGAGGCACGCGGTCAGCTCCGCCATCTGGAAGGGCTTGGGCAGATAATAATCCGCGCCGCTTTCCAGCCCGCGCACCCGGTCTTCCAGGCCGGAGCGCGCCGTGAGCATACACACGGGGGTTTTGATGCCCTTTTCCCGGATGCGTTTCAGGATCTGAAAGCCGTCCATGCCGGGCAGCATCACGTCCAGAATGATGGCGTCGTAGTTTTCGTCCAGGGCGTAGTCCAGCCCGTCCGTGCCGGTATAGACCGGGTCCACCTCAAAGTTTTCTTTTTTGAGCACCTGGCAGATCGCCGAGGAAATGCCCTTTTCATCCTCTACCAATAATATTCTCATGGCTGTTTTAACCTTTCCACAAGCTTGTCCAGCGCCAGATCCTCCCATTCGATCACTTCGATGTCCAGCTCCGCCGCCCGTCTGCGCATCACCCCGCGGCTTTTTGTACCTGCCGCGGAGGTAACGATGATCGCCCGGGAGCCTTTGCCGCCGAAGCGGTCCCGCAGGATAGCCAGTTCGTTCAGCGCCTCGGTTTTGATCTCGCAGGTTTTGCAGCTGATGAACACCGGCTGAATCCCGCGAACGGCCATCACGTCGATTTCGTTGGTCACGGCGTCGCGGCGTTTCTCGTCGGCCTTCCAGTTGACCACGGCGCTTAAAATCACGTCGTCAAAGCACCCGGCGGCCAGGCACGCGCGGTAAACCTGCAGCTCCAGCACTGAGCCCATGTCCCGCAGCCAGAAGCGGACGACCTCATCCGCAAAGCGGAAGGAAACGGTTTCCTCCGTGACGGACAGGCTGTTGATCAGCCCCGCCGCTTCCAGGGCGCGAAGCATCCTTTCGTCCGCCGTCACGATGCCGTTGTCGGCCTTGCCGGTGCGCCTGCCTTCGGCCTTGAGGAACGGGTCGGCGGACTGGGAAATCTTTTGATAATAGCTGATCTGCCGGTTCCAGATACGGCGGTGGGCGGCGTACACTGAAAACAGCGCATCGATCTGCGGCAGTCTTTCTTTCAGCTTTTCGTTGTCCTCCCGGCCGGGCAGCAGCGTGCCGCCTGCCATGAGAAAACAGCTTTTGGCATCCAGCCGAATGGTGCAGGGCAGGTTATGGGCAAAGGATGCGTTTTTGATTTCAAAAAACATGTTGCGTTTGCGGCTGTAGGTGTATACCGGCGTATCGCCCGAAATCGCCCCCGCCGCGAACAGCGCGGCTTCGCTGCCGCCCGCTATGTCGATGGCGCAGTCCTCATGGGTATCCAGCACTTTTTTCAGTGTCTTTTCCACCTTCGCCGCGTCCAGCAGGCTGGCGGCCACGAAGGTGAGCTTCACCGGCACATGACGGTATTCAAAGTAATTCCGGATGGAGCGCTGCAGCTCCTTATCATCCGCCACTTCTTGGGGGCAGATCAGCACGGTTTCCTCCGGGCGGAACATCTCCGTGCCCAGCACGTTTTCAATGGGCCGGTCGTCGTACAGCTCGATGTTCGTTTTCATGCGGTTTTTCCTCTGTTCAGCAGCGGATCGGACAGGTGCTGACGGAAGAAGGTGATCAGCGGGCCCATGAACAGGGCGGTGATCACCGTGCCGATGCCGGGCATCAGCCCCAGCAGGAAGCCGATCAGGGTGCAGATCAGGTCGCTCACGATGCGGATGAACCGGAAGGGCACGACCTTGCCAAACAGCTTGGGCTTCGTATCGGCGATGTGCAGCGGGATCGCGTCGTAGGTGGACACGCCCAGGTCAGCGGTGTAATACAGCGCAGCGGCAATGCAGGTCAGCACGATCGCCACGATCAGCAGGATGATCCGGCCAAACAGCCCTTGTTCTCCCAGCAACGCGGCCAGACCCTTTTCCGTAAACTCGGCCACATAGCCCAGCAAAAACAGGTTGATAAAGGTGGAAATGCCGATGTAATGCTTATCCAGGAAAAACACCACCACCAGCAGCGCCGCGTTGATGAGCATATATAATGTGCCAAAGCTGATCGGGATCACGTTCGCCAGCCCGCCGCAGAAGCATTGGAAGGGATCGACCCCGAAAAAAGCGCGCTTGAAAATCCCCACGCTCACGCCCGCCAGCAGCATTCCCACCAGTGCCAGCGCGATCCTGCGCTTGAGCAGCGGGTCCTTTGCATGCTCCATTCTTACCTCACCGTTCTTTCCAGTTAAATTGATTGCATGATTATCCTACCACGTTTTTCCTTTCCGCACAAGAAGAATCTTCTCTTCTTCCGCCTTTCTGGAAATCCGATCAATCATTGCCATGGACAAAACGAACCCGATATGGTAAACTGCATCATGATTACGAGATTGCCGCAATCCTTGTACGATCCTATATCGCGCAAACGGAGGAAACACGAATGTACAAACGCGGAATGACCTTCTTGATCGTAATCAGCATGCTGATTTCACATTGGGCGCTTCTCCCCGCGCTCGCGGAAAGCGGGCCGCAAAGCGCGCCGCTGAACATGGGCGGCACGCAAAGCGGTATCGTGCGCGTACGCCTGTCATCCCTGGGAAATCCTTCCAGCCTGAAGCTGACGGTCAGCGGTAGCTATACCGTAAACGGACAGACGCTGAGCAACGGAACCACAGCCATGGTGAATTTCAATAAAAGCGCCGGGCAGCTGACGCTGACGGTCGGCGGATCCGTCCTCAGCATGGGGTCATCCTTTCGGCTGACGAGGCAGAGCGGCGGCCTGAAAATCGCCCAGAGCCGCGTGTCAGGGAATGTATACCCCGGGGATATGCAGTTTACCGCAAGGGGATCGACCCTGTATGTGGTGGCGAACGTGTTTATCGAGGATTATCTCTATGGCGTTCTGCCCTATGAAATGGGCAATTCCTCCGGCCTGGAAGCCCTGAAAGCCCAGGCTGTAGCAGCCCGCACGTATACCCTGAACGCCATGAAAAGCGCGTCCTCGCTCTATGATCTGGTGGATACCACCACCGACCAGGTATACAACGGCACCCCGTCCGGCAATGAAAACTGCCGCCGCGCCGTGGACGAAACGCGGGGCGTGGCGGTGAAAAACAGGAATGCATACACTGCCACATACTATACCGCCTCCAACGGCGGGCAGACCGAAACAGTCAAAAACGCCTGGAATGTATCCGGGGCGGATTACCTGGTCATCCAGGACGACCCCTACGATCTGAGCAACCCCGACGCGGTGGTGAAATCCGTGCGGGTAAGCGCCGGGAATCCGCAGAGCGGAAAGATGGGCAGCCTGCTGAACAGAAAGGCCGCGGAAGCGTTTGGAAGCGGCGCGTCGGTGACGGCGGTTTACGCGATCACCCCGCATACGCCGCGCTACGTTTATCCCAGCCGATTATATACAAAACTGGACTTTGAGGTGGCGTATACCCTGAACGGACAAAGCGCCACGGGCATCATCACCTTTGACATTTTCAGCGAGCTGGAAAGCGCCTTGGGCATGAGCATCAACACTGGAAAAAATGAGCTGTGGTCGGTGACGCAGAATGGTGACACCTTTATCATCTCTGCCCGGCGCTACGGCCACGGCGTGGGCATGAGCCAGCGCGGCGCCATGCAGATGGCGAAGATGGGCTATACCTACGACCAGATTCTGGGGTTCTATTATCCCGGCTGCGTGCGCGTGCTCTACACCCTGAACGTTCCCCTCGAGCCAACAGAAGCGCCGCAGCCGACGCAGGCGCCTGTCATTATCGAAACGCCTGCCCCGGCTGTTACCGCGCCGCCGGTTGAGACGCCCGCCGTCCCGGCCTGGGTGAACACGGAAAGCGGGTCGCTGAATCTGCGTTCCGCGCCGAATGGCAACGCGAAGATCATCCGCACCATTCCGCAGTACGCGCAGATTTCCGTGTCCGAGCGGGATTCCACCTGGTGCAAGGCTGCTTATGGCGGAAGCGTCGGCTACGTGATGACGAAATATCTTTCCTTTGATGCGTCCGTCGTACCCGCCGCGCCGACAGCAAAGCCTGATTTCCCCGCTTCTGAGGGCGGTTTGACCGCCTGCGTCACCACGGAAAAGGGGTCTCTGAATCTGCGGAAGGAACCGAAAAGCAGCGCCAAAGTGCTCTGCACTGTGCCACAGAACGATCAGGTGGTTGTCATCGAGCCTGGAGAAACATGGAGCAGGATCGTTTACGAGGGGATTCAGGGCTATGCCATGACCAAGTTCCTGACCGTCGAAGCGAAAACAGCGCCAACCGCGCCTCCTTCCGCTTTGCCTATGGAACCGATGCGCGCACTTTCCATGCCTGTGCTGGGCCGCGTCAACACGCCGCTGAGCACCCTGAACCTGCGTGAAGGCTGCTCCACCGACACCCGCATCCTATTGGAAATTCCAAAGAATGACTACGCCACCATCACCGCCATCGGCGATACCTGGTGCGCCGTGACCTATCAGGAGGTCAGCGGCTACTGTATGATCCAATACCTGGAGTTTGCGCTTTATGAATGATTTGAAGGATTTGCTTCTTCCCGGCGAACGGGTGGATGATTTGCAGTTCATGGATCTGCAGATCATCCAGTCGCCTGATGCTTTCCGTTTCGGTATGGACGCTGTGCTGCTGGCGGACTTTGCCAGGCCGCGTCCCCGCAGCCGGGTATGCGACCTGGGCACCGGCACGGGCATTCTGCCGTTGCTGCTCTACGGTCGGGAAAGCACCATTGCCTGCGACGCAGTGGAAATCCAGCCGGACGCTGCCGAACGCGCGCAGCGCACCATGCGGCTGAACGGGCTGGAAAGCAGAATTAAGATTTTCAACCGCGACCTGAAGGAAATACGATCGTTTCTCCCCCATGCTTCCTATGAACTTGTCATTTGCAACCCGCCCTACAGCCCCAGCGCCGCGTCCCTGCCAAGCCCCAAGGCAGCACTGCGCGCGGCACGCCAGGAAAGCGAATGCACCCTGGAGGATGTCGCTGCTGCCGCCGCGTGGCTGCTGCGCGACCGGGCGCGCTTTTGCCTGATGCTGCCCGCGCCGCGGCTGACGGAGGCGTTTGAAACGCTGAAAGAACATCGGCTGGAGCCCAAACGCCTGCGTTTGGTTCACGCGAACGCGTCCCGCCCCGCCCGGTTGGCATTGATTGAAACAATGCTCGCCGTGCATCCGGGCCTGACCATAGAGCCTCCTTTGATTGTAAAAGATTCAAACGGGAAGGACTCAGACGAAATCCGCAGGATCTACCATCTTTCGATATAAGCTTTATCCCGCAAATCATAAGAGCGCGCAGCCGTTGTCCGGAGCTGTGCGTTCTTTCGCTTTTTTTCGCAGAATTAATCCTTGCACAATTTGATTTTCTGTGATACAATCAGATGGTCAAAGAAAGACAATTTCTTTGGAGGGATGATGCATGCGATTAAGCGATACCATTGAAAGCTTCATCAAGGCCATGATCCAGGAGGACACGCCCGAGGTGGAGCTGAAACGAAACGAGCTGGCGGAGTATTTTCACTGCGCTCCGTCTCAAATCAACTATGTATTGGCCACGCGATTTACGCCCGACCACGGCTATGTCACCTCGTCCCAGCGGGGCGGCGGCGGGTTCATCCGCATCGTACGGGTGCGGCAGAGCGGCGGCGATCATTTGAACTATCTGCTCCACGAGCGCATCGGCGACAGCCTGGACGCCCAGTCCGCCCAGGTGCTATGCTCCCAATTGGCGGAGCGGAAGGTGGTCACCCCCACGGAAGCGCAGCTGATGGCCGCCGCCGTGTCGCCCCAGGCCCTGTCCGCGCCGATGCCGGAAGCGATGAAGGACGCGCTGCGCGCCAAAATTTTCAAGTGCATGCTGCTGTCCGTTGTGCAGCAGCGGGCAAAGCAAACCGGAAACGGCTGATTTTGCCGATGTACCGACGGCGCTCCCCGCGCATACTATGGGATGATGCGTCATGATCATGAGGAGGAATTTATGCTCTGCGAAGAATGCGGAAAAAACCAGGCGGAGGTGCTGGTGACCACGGTGGTGAACGGCCAGTCCGCCACCCGGCACCTGTGCCGGGAATGCCTTCGGAAATATCAGGCCGGGGATTTGCAGGCCGTGCTGGCGGCGATTTTAAGCGCCATGGCCGGTAAGCTCCAGGAGGCCGACGAGGAAACACCGGACATCGTGTGCCCCAAGTGCGGGGAAACCTACGCGGAATTTCAAAAGACCGGCATGCTGGGCTGCGCGGAATGCTACCAGGCGTTCCGGAAAGAATTGGCCCCGGTCATCACCCGGGTGCAGGGCCGATCCCAGCACGCGGGCCGCAAGCCGCCCGTCAGCGAGGAAGAGCAGGCGCGGCAGGACCGGATGGCGGAGCTGCGCGGCTTGATGGAAGCGGCGGTAGCCGAGGAAAACTTTGAAGAAGCCGCCCGGCTTCGCGATGAGCTGCGGGCCATGACCCCCGCCCGGGAGGCGAAAGCATGAGCGAAATCGTGGTTTCCTCCCGGGTGCGGCTGGCCCGGAACTATGAGGATTTGCCGTTCAGGAACAAAATATCCAAGGAGCAAAGCGAGGACTGCGTGCAGCGCACCCTGGACGCCCTGCGCTCTCTCCCCCAGCCCTACACCTTCCTGCCCCTCAAAGGCATGGAGGCCAACGAGAAAAAGGCGCTGGTGGAAGAACACCTGATCAGCCCCGATCTGATGGAGCACGAGGATACCGCCGCGGTGCTGATTCGGGACGATGAAAAGATTTCCGTCATGATGAACGAGGAAGACCACCTGCGCATTCAGGGCTTCACCCTGGGCGAAAACCTGAACGACGCGGCGGAGTGCGCCTTTTCCATCGACGACACGTTGCAGGAGCGTCTGTCCTTCGCCTTCGATCCCCAATGGGGGTATCTGACTGCCTGCCCCACCAACGCGGGCACGGGCCTCAGGGCGTCGGTGATGCTGCATCTGCCGCTGCTGACCAGTCAAAAGCAGATGGGCAAGGTGAATCAGATCGCCGCCAAGCTGGGCCTGACCCTGCGGGGCATCTACGGCGAGGGCAGCGAAGCCCAAGGCAATCTGTACCAGCTGAGCAACCAGGTGACCCTGGGCCGCACGGAAAAGGAGATCATCGACGCTGTGGCTGCCACCGCCCGGGAGATGGCGGAGATGGAGCGCATCTACCGCCACAAGGCCGAGGATAAAGACGCCGTCGGCTTTGAGGATCAATTGTTCCGCTCCTACGGCTTGCTCACCAACGCCCGGCGCATGGGGATCAAGGAATTTATGCAGCACTGGTCCAACCTGCGTCTGGGCGCGTCCATGGGTAAGCTGCCCGTCAGCCTCAAAGCCTGCGACGCCCTGCTCACCGCCGCCCAGCCTGCCCACGTACAGAAAGCAGCCGGCACTGCGCTCAACGAAAAGGACGTGGACGCCTATCGGTGCGAGCTGGTGAGGAAGGCGCTGAAAGAAGGAATGTAGAGATCAGAGTGCAGAGTTCAGGGTACAGATTATTTTGCTATTAAATAAATCTGGCTTATTTTCCTGAAGGACTATATAAATCTGTACTCTGTACCCTGAACTCTGTACACTTTTCCTAATCTGATAATCGTAAAGCATTGGAGGAAAACATGCCAATTTTCGGACGATTCAATGAAAAGGCCCAGCGGGTGATTGCCACCGCGCAAAAGACTGCCGTGATGCTGGGTCACAGCTATGTGGGCAGCGAACACTTTTTGATCGGGCTGCTCAAGGAAGCCCGGGACGACGCGCCCGCTCTGCCGGACAACGTGATTCCGGAAACGGTGATCGAGGCCGTGAAGCAAATCACGGAAACCAGCGACCACACCCCGAACCAGCTGGAGATGACGCCCCGGGTGAAAAAGCTGCTGGAAACCAGCGTGCGGGAGGCTCACCGCCTGGGCCAGCCCTATGTGACGGCGGGTCATTTCTGGCTGGCGCTGCTCAGCGACGATGAAAGCGTGGCCATGCGCGTGCTGACGAACATGGGCTGTGATGTGGAGAAGCTGAAAAAGAGCGTGCAGGAAGCGCTGGGGAAAAACAGCGTTTCTTCCGGCTCAAAGCAGCAAACCGGCGGCGGGGACTCGGCCCTGGAAAAGTACGGGCGCGATCTGACCGAAGCCGCCGAAAAGGGCGAACTGGACCCCGTGATCGGGCGGCAGAACGAAATCGAGCGCATCGTGCAGATCCTGTCCCGCAGGACGAAAAACAATCCCGTTCTGATCGGCGAGCCCGGCGTGGGCAAATCTGCCGTAGCGGAAGGCCTGGCCCAGAAAATCAGTCAGGGTGCGGTGCCTGAAACACTGACCGATAAAAAAATCATTTCCCTGGACATGGGTTCTATGGTGGCGGGCAGCAAGTACCGGGGCGAATTTGAGGAACGCTTAAAGAACACGCTGGATGAAGTGAAAAAGCGCGGCGACGTGATCCTGTTTATTGATGAACTGCAGAACATCATCGGCGCTGGCGCGGCAGAGGGCAGCATGGACGCGGCGAACATTTTGAAGCCCGCCCTGGCCCGGGGCGAAATCCAGTGCATCGGCGCCACGACCCTGGACGAATACCGCAAGCACATCGAGAAGGACGCGGCCCTGGCCCGGCGCTTCCAGCCGGTCACGGTGAACGAGCCCAGCGAGGAAGAAACCATCGCCATCATGAAGGGCCTGCGGGACAAGTATGAAGCCCACCACAAGGTCCGCATCACCGACGAGGCGCTGGAAGCCGCTGTGAAGCTGAGCAACCGCTACATTGCCGACCGCTTCCAGCCCGACAAGGCGATTGACCTGATGGACGAGGCCGCCTCCCGCGTGCGCATCCAGGCCTTCACCGCGCCGCCGGACATGAAGGCCCAGGAAAAGAAGCTGGAAAGCGTGCTGCGGGAAAAACGCGAAGCCATCGATAAGCAGGACTATGAAAAAGCTGCCGCCCTCCGGGACGAAGAACACGCCCTCCGGGCGGAGATCGATGAAAAGCGCGCCGCCTGGGAGCAGAAAAAAACCACGGCTAAGGATACCGTGGGAGAGGAAGAAATCGCCCAGGTGGTGGCCGGGTGGACGGGCATTCCGGTGAAAAAGATGACGGAGGAAGAATCCGAACGGCTGCTGCATCTGGAGGAGCTTTTGCACAAGCGGGTCATTGGCCAAAGTGAAGCCGTGTCCGCCGTCAGCCGGGCCATCCGCCGGGCGCGGGCGGGCCTGAAAGACCCCAAGCGTCCCATCGGCAGCTTTATCTTCTTGGGCCCCACCGGCGTGGGCAAGACCGAGCTTTGCCGAGCCCTGGGCGAAGCCATGTTCGGCGACGAGGACGCGCTCATCCGCCTGGACATGTCCGAATACATGGAAAAGCACACGGTCAGCCGCATGGTGGGTTCGCCTCCCGGCTATGTGGGTTACGACGAAGGCGGCCAGCTGACCGAAGCCGTGCGGCGCAAGCCCTATTCCGTGGTGCTGTTTGACGAGGTGGAGAAGGCGCACCCCGACGTGTTCAACATCCTTCTGCAAATCTTGGAGGACGGACGGCTGACCGACAACATGGGCCGGGTGGTCAGCTTCAAAAACTGCGTGATCGTAATGACCAGCAACGCGGGCGCGCAGTCCGCCCAGCGCACCAGCCTGGGCTTCGGCGCGGGCATGGCCGACGCCATGGACTACGAGCGGATGCGGGAAAAGGTGCTTTCTGACATCAAGAGCGTGTTCCGGCCGGAGTTCCTCAACCGCGTGGACGAGATCATCGTGTTCCATAAGCTGGAGCAAAAGGACATTGAGGCCATTGCCTCCCTCATGCTGGGCCAGGTGGCCAAGCGGCTTCAGGAGCGGGACATTACCCTGACCTATGGCGACGACGTGGTCAGCCATCTGGCTCAGGCGGGCTTCGACCCGCAGTACGGCGCGCGCCCCCTGCGCCGTGTCATCCAACGCACCATCGAGGACGCCCTCAGTGAAAAGCTCATCGCCGGGGAAATCCATCTGGGCGGCACGGTCAACATGCGCATGGATGGAGAACAGATCGTATTTGAGGCAGTGTAAAAAAGTGCATACAAAAAAGCGCCGTACATACGGCGCTTTTTGTATGGCGTTATTTGGTCATGAACAGCACGCCCAGGGTGCCGGGACCGCAGTGGCAGGCCACGGTGCAATTGGTCGAGGTTTCAAAAATGTTTTCATCCTGAAAGTCCGTATACTTTTTGATTGTCTCCCGGGCGATCTCCACCGCACCGTCGGGCACGGGCGAATGGGTGATAAAGATGCGATCCAGGCAGATATCCTTTTGATCCTTGAGGATATCCTTTACATACTTTTCCACGCACTTATCAAAGCTGCCGCGGTACTTGTCCACCATCTTCATTGTACCGTCGATCACGGCGATCTCGGGCTTGATCCTGAGCAGCTTGCCGCCCAGGGCCACCACGGAGGAGCAGCGCCCGCCCTTTTGCATGTAATCCAGACGGTCCATGATAAAGCTGGCGTAGACCCGGCTGCGCATTTCGTTCAGCCGGGAGCAGATTTCCACACCAGACAGGCCCTGCCGCGCCAATTCGCACGCCTCGATCACCAAATGCCCTTGGCCGGTGGACAGGTTCATACTGTCCACCACATAAACATTGGGAAAGTTCGCCGCGGCGATGGAAGCGTTTTGATAGCAAGCGGAAAAGAGCGAACCGATCGTCAGATGGATCACGGCGTCATACTGGGAGGATAATTCCTTGAATACCTTGCGGTAGGAATCCACGTTCACCGCGGACGTGCTGCAAAGCGCGCCGCCGTTGTCCACATGGCTGTAAATATCCTCGGGGGTAATATCTACACCGTCAATAAAGGATTTGCCGTTCTTGATCACGGACAGCGGCGTGAGCGTGATATTGTATCGTTCAAGCAGCTCTGGTGACAGGTCGCAGGTGCTGTCGGAAGTTACCTTAATGCTCATAAAATCTCCTTTTTGCAGCTTACATCAATTACAGGAAAGCCAAACGGGTAAATTATAGCACACGATACCTTGTTTGTCATCCAGTTTTTTACGCAATGGAAAGAATTTTTTCCAGAAAAAAACGGCCTGGTAATGATGCCAGGCCGTGTGTCCTCGATTTGAATCAGTCCAGGTATCCTTCCCGGGCGGTGATCTTAAAGCGCTGCTCCAGTTGATGCATCTGCTTGTCGGTGATGGTGTTCACGCGGGGGAGATGGGCGATCTTCATAAAGATTTCGGCGGCCTTTTCGGCAGTCTCGATGAGGCCGAAGGTTTCGTCCAAGTCAGCGCCCGCGCCGTAAATGCCGTGCTGAGCCCACACCACCAGGCGGGCGGTGAGCATCTTTTCAGCGGTGGCTTCGCCGATTTCGTTGGTGCCGCACAGCATCCAGGGCAGCACGTTCACGCCTTCGGGGAACACCACGATGCACTCGGTGCACATCTGCCAGAGGGTGCGGGTGAACTTGCGCTCGTCCAGGGTGTGCACATAGGTCATGGCCAGCAGGTTGGCGGGATGGCAGTGCATAACGACGCGGTTGTTGGGGTTCACCTTGAGCCGGGCCACATGGCTCATCATGTGGGCGGGGAATTCGCTGGTGAAGGAGCCGCCGTCGTTGAAGCCCCAGATCAGCTCGGCCAGCTCGCCGTAAGCGGTGATGCGCACGATGCCCAGGTTGATTTCGGGGGCGTACTGCACGTTCTTGAAATACTTGCCGGTGCCGGTGACCAGGAAATACTTGCCGTCCAACTCAGGCGCGGTAAAGCCGGTGGGGATTTTCAGCTTCACGTTGTTCAGGTCCAGATAATCCTTCACGTCCGCTTCGTCCAGCATCAGGCTCACGTTGCCGCCGTTGCGCTCGTCCCAGCCGTGGGCGTACATATTGGTGACGGTGCGGATCATTTCCACCATAAACGGGGCTTCCAATACATTCTTCATAGCTCCTCCTTCTTTTCCTGGGGGAAACCATTCTTTGGATAACCTCATCCGGCCCTACGGGCCACCTTCCCCTATGAGGGGAAGGCAGAGAATGGTTTTCCCCAGACCCCTTTCCAAGAAAGCCGGAAGGGGTAACGGCATAGAATCACAGGAAACGAAAATCAATTGATGGAAAATAAATACAGTTTTCTCGGATGGGGGTCTGGGGGAAACCGCTCTTCGCCTTCCCCTTGAGGGGAAGGTGGCGCGAAGCGCCGGATGAGGTGTTTTGCAAAGAGCGGTTTCCCCCAGGCTTCGTTTTACCTCGTAATCACGTCCACAGGCACGTTGAAGATCTTGGCGACCTTCAGGATGGTGTCGATGTGGCGGCCCACGGCGGCGGCCATATGGTGGGTGGGGCCGGCTTCGCTCCAGCGGTTGCAGAAATCCCGGGCACCGCAGGTGAAGCGCATGCGCATGTTGGTGTCGCCGAACATGAAGATGGGGCCTTCCTCGTTGACGCCCTCGGCCACTACGAACTTGAAGTGGCCGTCCTTGTCCTGGGTGATGCCCAGGAAGGTGATAGGCTGGTTGACGGGCGGATAGAACTGGGTCAGGTAGCCGCCGCCGGTCTTGCCGTGGAACACGGGCACAATCTTCATGGTGGGCTTCTTCGCCTGGGAAATGTCCGCGTCGCCGGAGCCGCTGTGGCCGATGATGCAAATGTCCTCGTTAAAGTCGATGGAATACATTTCAGACAATTGGCCCGTGCCTGCGATGACCTTCAAAATGCCCATGGCCATAGCCACCTTGATGTCGCCCTCCACGGCGCAAGCGGTGCCCTGCTTGATGAGCATGGAGAAGGCGGGGATCAACATACTGTCCAGCTTGCCCGCGATGCCCTGGGCGAAGCCGTCATAGTGGGACGCCACG
>ONRC01000047.1 GCA_900320085.1 uncultured Eubacteriales bacterium | reverse complement strand
CCACCTGTTCCCATACCGAACACAGAAGTTAAGCCTTTCAGCGCCGATGGTACTTGGCTGGACACGGCCCGGGAGAGTAGGTCGCCGCCGGATTCCAATAGAAGCTGTTCATCTTGAACGGCTTCTTTTTTAATGTTCAAAAGGTTTTCTATCTATTCCAACGAATAGAATATGTGAATCTTATATATAATAAGATAAGAGAATTAGACAGGAGATTGTCAAGGAATGCAGATAAAAAGAGTGTGTCTGTGGCTTCTGGTCATTTTGATAGCAGGCTTGATTTTCTTTTTCTCTGCCATGAATGGACCGGATTCCATGGAGTTGAGCAGTGGATTTACTGTTTGGTTTATGCATTTATTCCACCCAGATTATGAGTCCATGTCACCTGAAAAGCAGAAACAGATTTATCAGTTATTTGTTTTCATTGTGAGAAAGACGGCGCATTTTACGGAATTTGCTGCGCTTGGGATGTCATTGTTCCTGCTGCTGCGGGAATACCGTTTGCCTCATGCAGCAAAATGGGCTTGGGCTATTGGAACGTTCTATGCCGGTACGGACGAACTGCACCAGTATTTCAATGGCACACGCACGCCGTCTCTGCGGGATGTTGCGATCGACAGTGCCGGCGTGGTATTTGGCGTCATGGTCATGATTCTTTTGTGGTATCTCATAAGACAAATCAAATCAATACAGCACAATAAAATAGAATGAAAAAAATTCGTCAATGCTTCAGTGTCTTATTTCAGTGAAATCAGCGCAGATTCTGCGTTGGTTTCTATGATTTGGAGGGACGCATATTCCACAATACCGTCCCGGATCGCTTGTGCAACGCGGCGTTGGTATTCTTCTGTCAACAGAAGTTTTTCTTCGCTTGGGTTGGAGAGAAAACCACATTCCACCAAGACAGAAGGGATGTTCAAGGAAAGAATGAAATAATCACCCGCAATTGCGCTGCGTTCCTTTGCTGGCTTTAACTCCTGAATCATAGAAGCCTGAATAGCGCCTGCCAGCAATCGGCTTTGCTCCTGTCCGGCCCGGTAAAAAACCTGGGGTCCGGATTCGCCTCGCGTCCTGTATTCATTCATGTGTATACTGATCAGCATATCGGCATGTCCCTGATTTGCTAAATCCAGTCTTGCAGTGAGGTCGGCACGTTTATTCCGGTTCAGTTCCATGTCCGTTTCCCGGGTCATGATGACCTGAGCGCCGCTTTGTTCCAGCGCATCCCGAAGTGCAATGGCGACCTTCAGATTCAGCTCCTTTTCCAGTACCCCGGAGTCTTTTGCCATGGCGCCGCCATCTGTGCCGCCATGGCCTGCATCCACCAGGATGGTATATCCTTGGAGCGGCCCGTCCTGCCGCTGTACGGGTTTTGCCGGAATGGCGGGCCTTGCCGGCCGTGATGAAACTGCGCCGACCATAAGACACAAGCAAACAGCTGCCAATATCCATTTTCGTCCCTTCCACCATGTGTTCATATCCTCACCTCTTTTGCCACGGTATGTGCAATAAGAGGTGAATATGCTGTCAAGTCAAAAAAGTATGAACTTTTTCCAGCTTCGTTATCCACAGGGTTTATCCACAGAAAGAAAGAAGAAAAATGTATAAAAATACAATCTGATACGAATAAGCAACACCTGAATTCACGTAGGACAATGAGTTATCCGCTGCTTGACGCATATCTTAACGTAAATATACTTTCTTCCGTTTCAACCGCAGCTTTCCTCATTTTCCACGGAGTTATCCACAAAAAGAAGAAATGAAAAGCCGCTATACTTAGCTAATTTCCATCAGCGTGGATAACTTACGGAAGTTATCCACTTTTTCCACAAAGTTATCCACAGAGTCCACAAATCTTTTTCCCCGTGTTTATCCACATCAAATATAAAATTATCAAGTGATAAATGTTATAAAAATGTAATATAAATAGTATTGACAGCATGAAAATGCAATCGCCAGTTCCCATCAACAGGGTGGAAGAAAAGCGTTTACAGCATCGTTTGAATATCATGGGATGGATGCGAAGCGACCGATACCGGAGAAAGCAGGAATCATGGACAGTAAAAAGAATCTGTGATATAATGCAAAGCGGACGGACTGTTGCGCATCCTGGCCTGCCCGGATGGAATAGCAAGGAACATTGTGCTGACATGAGGAGAGCAAGCAGAAAGGACAACGGAACCTGTGAAGTATTTGCGCAGATTGGTATGGTATCTGTCATCCCGGCTGTTGATTTTGTTTTGTGTGCTGGGACTGATGACCATGGCGTTTTATTTTTCGATGAATGCTACCAATATCTATATCATTTTGAAGGATGGGATGGCAAAGCGCGCTCAGGTGGTGATGATGGGGGAAGATGAAAACCTGAACGCTTATTTTTCTTCTGCCTATCTGGAGCGGGACGCTTTGCTGATCGAAGCGCGGAGCGGGAAATCCAGCTATCAGAATTATTACACCATCAAGGGCTTTGACCACCGCATCAATCTGGATTCGTTCTGGTGCTGGCCCTGGGAGGACACGGCCCGCGCCACGATCACCGAACGTATTCCCGCCATTGACGGCAAGCTGAAATCCAGCGCGCGGGAGGAAGCCGAGGCCGCGGGCCTGAGCCTGACTACCCCCAAATGGCAGACCACACAGTACAACGCCCTGCTGAGCCGCGAAAACGGTCAGTGGCGCATCCGGAATTTATCCACCATCAAGGTGCTGGACAGTAATTAAGGAACTGATGATGCCAAACTTGTATCTTGCCCCCCTGGCGGGGATCACCGACAAGGTGTTTCGCCGCCTTTGTTTTGAGCAGGGCTGCGATGGCGCGACTACCGAAATGGTCAGTGCCCAGGGGTATCTGACCGCGCCCCCCGACCGCAACGCGTACCGTTTCCTGCTGGCCCGGTTCCCGGAGGAAGGGCCGCTGGCGGTGCAGATTTTCGGCAGCGAACCGCCGTTCATGGCCCAGGCCGCGGCGAAGCTGACGGACCTGGGATGGTTTTCTTCTATTGATATCAACATGGGCTGCCCGGCTCAGAAGGTGGTGGGCGGACAGTCCGGCAGCGCCCTGATGAAGGACCCGGATTTGGCCGCGGAGATCGTGCGGCAGGTGAAGCGGGCAACGCCGCTGCCGGTGACGGTGAAAATGCGGCTGGGCTGGGATGAAGAGCATAAGAACGCGGTGACCTTCGCGCAGATGATGGAGCAGGCGGGGGCGGACCTGCTGACCGTGCATGGCCGAACCCGGCAGCAGCAGTATGCCGGCAAAGCGGATTGGGCCATGATCGCCCAGGTGAAGCGGGCGGTTTCCATACCGGTCATCGCCAACGGGGATATTGTGGACGGCCAAACTGCCCTGGACGCCCTGCGCGTGACCGGCTGCGACGGCCTGGCCATTGGCCGCGCGGCGCTGGGCAACCCCTGGATCTTCGCTGCGATCAAGGCGGCGCTGAACGGGGAAAGCTACACTCCGCCGCCTTTCTCCCAGGTGATCGATACCGCTATGCGCCAGGCTCGGGAGATGGCTGCCTGGAAGGGTGAACGAAGCGCGCTGCTGGAAATGCGCAAGCACTTTGCCTGGTATACAGCCGGACGCCGCAATTCCGCCCAGGTGCGCACCCGGGTCAACCTGGCTTCCTCATTTGAGGAAGTGGAAGCACTGCTGCGGTCGCTGATTTAATGGGCGCTATAACACAAGTTGGAAAAACGCAACCAAAAGCCTTCCCCTGGCAGGGGAAGGTGGGCCGCGCGGAACCAAGAATGGGAGAAAGAACAAGTATTTTCGCGCGGCTCGGATGAGGTGAACTCACGCGACAGTATTTAAACATGTAACAGGGAGGAGCACCTCATCCGTCAGGCGCGAATTGACCTGATCACATTTTCCATCTTGATTCCGCGCCTGACACCTTCCCCTGCGAGGGGAAGGCTTTTGGATAGTGTTTTAAAGTGCCCTTGAACCCTTGCACAGTAAGTTAAGAAAGGAAAAAACAATGAAAAAAGCATGCTGCCTGCTGCTGGCCCTGGCGCTTCTGTGCGCTGCGCTGCCCGCCTTTGCCGCGGAGACCGCGGAGCTGGGCAAGCCGTTCCATGACTTCACCGTGACCACCATCGACGGGGAAGAATTTACCCTGTCTGAAGCGCTGAAAACCCATGAAGCGGTTTACGTCAATCTGTTCGCCACCTGGTGCCCGCCCTGCAAGATGGAGTTTCCTTTCATGCAGCAGGTGTATCAGGAGTACAGCGACCGGGTGGCGGTGATCGTGATTTCCATCGAAACGAACGACACACCTGACAAGCTGCGGGCGTATCGGGAGGAAAACGGTCTGACGCTGCCTATGGCTCCGGCGGGCAGCGATTGGATGGCGATGTATACGGAAGCGTATTCCATTCCGGTCAGCATGATGATCGACCGTTTTGGCAATCTGGCTTTGCGTGAAGCCGGCGCGGTGACGGACGCGGACAGCTTCCGTCGGATGTTTGACGCGTTTCTGGGGGAAGGCTATACTGCAACCAGAACATATCAGGGCATTCCTGCGCCTGTCCTGAGCATAGAGTTTCCGTCCGATGAAGCATTGTCTGAGGCGCTGAACGCTGAGGAAAGCGAGATTGCGTTTACCAGCGACCCGACGCGTCATGATTACCCCTTTGTGCCTGTGGAACAGGCAGGCGCTGTTCCGTCCAATCTGGACGTAAGCCAATCCATTGCTTCCTGCCAGACGGTCGTTACAGCAAAGAAGGGCAGCGCGCTGACGTTTGATCTGCGCTATGACCTGGCAATCGGCTTAAATTACCTGAATGTGGAGCTGGACGGCGCGGTGGTGAAGCAGTTTATGGGTTCGTCGGATGGCCGCACATGGACGATTTCCCTGCCGAAGGGAGAACATGAAGTGCGCTTCGTTTATGACCAGTGGCAGCCCCAGGAAACCGGCGCGCCTGTGCTGAGCGGAGTCAGGCTGCTGTCCGGATATGAAGCGAGAGAAGCTTTGAAGGCGCTGCCGGTCTATCCGACATTTGATACCACGGATATGATCGTGTCCGGCGGTATCAACGGTTATTTCGAGTATATGGGCCAGCCTGCCCTGGCAGGATGCGTGGTGAATGAAGATACGGTAGATATTGAACTGACAGTCACCGATGATTTCGACCCGGAATCCGTAATGTTCCTGGACACAATGAACCCGGACCATACGCTGCTGCTCAGCAGTATGCTCACGGAGGACGGAACGGGCTATCGCTATCGGATGATGCTGAGTGCGGAAAGCGGCCATTACGCCGCTGCCGTCATGGAGGCTTTGCAGCCGCGCATAACGCTCCAGATGCTGGTGATGCATGGAGAGATCGGCGTTGAGCAGGTGATTGCCGATTACGCGCAGCGCGGCTATGCCCTTACCTGGGTGCCGAACGAGACGCCGGAAGCGGAAAACGAAGCGACCTATACGGTACATGTGGTCGATCAGAACGGCGATCCTGTTCCCGGCGCGTATATCAATTTTTGCACAGATGACAGCTGCACGCCGACTCAGGCCGATGAAAACGGTGTGATTATCTTTACCGGCACGCCCGTAAGCTACCATCTGCAAATCCTCAAGCTGCCGGACGGATATTCCTTCGATCCCGCGTTTGAAGCATACACCGAGCCGCATACCAGCGAAATGACCGTGACGGTGAATCAGGATTGATATTGCGTCCCTTCATAGGCGCGATAACGAACGGAAGAATTGTATCTGTTTTGCATTTTTATTCGTTTTCGCTTGAAATCATTTGTCAAAGCAGGTATGATTATTTCCGGTATCCAGGAATGGACGCTATATTTCTGAAACGGAGATGAATGATTCATGAAGAAGGTTATCGCTTTGGTTCTGGCTTTGATGCTGATGGTGCCCGCCTTTGCCATGGCGGAAGACATTGTGAAGATCGGCGTGTTTGAACCCTCCTCCGGCGACAACGGCGCGGGCGGCAAGCAGGAAGTGCTGGGCGTGGAATACGCCCATTCCCTGAAGCCCACTGTCACCGTCGGCGGCGTGGAATACACCGTGCAGCTGGTGAACGTGGACAACCAGTCCGACTCCTCCAAAGCCGTCACCGCGGCTCAGGAGCTGGTCAGCGCGGGCGTTTCCGTGGTGCTGGGCTCCTACGGCTCCGGCGCTTCCATGGCTGGCGGCGACGTGTTCGCGGCGGCTGAAGTGCCTGCCATCGGCCTTTCCTGCACCAACCCCTCCGTCACCACCCTGTGCGACTACTACTGGCGCATCTGCTTCCTGGATCCCTTCCAGGGCAGCGTGATGGCGAACTTCGCAAACAGCCTGGGCGCTAAGAAAGCCTATGTGCTCACCATGCTGGGCGAAGACTACGGCAACGGCCTGGGACACTTCTTTACCGACGCTTTCAAGGGCCTGGGCGGCGAAGTGGTTTCTGAAACCTTCCCGGAAGGCACCAGTGATTTCACCGCTTACATCAACAACGCCATCAACGCGGGCTGCGACGCCGTGTTCGCCCCCTGCGCCACCACCTACGCTTCCCTGATCATCGACCAGGCTGCGTCCCTGAACGTCACCTTCCCCCTGCTGGCGGGCGACACCTGGGAATCCTCGGTTATTCTGGACGCCGCGAAGGGCAAGAACATCGAAGTGTACGTGTCCACCTTCTTTGACGAGAACGACGACGGCGCCGCCGCTGCCGAGTTCGTTTCCGGCTTCAAGGCCTGGCTGAACGACAACGCCGACAAGAAGACCAACAACGGCGGCAACGACATCGTGGCGGCCGTGTCCGCTCTGGGTTTTGACGGCTATAACGTGGCTCTGGCTGCCATCGAGGCCGCCGGCTCCATCGACGCCAAGGCGATTGCCGAAGCGCTGCCCACGGTTGTGTATGACGGCGCTGTGACCGGCTCCATCTCCTTCGACGAGATCGGCGACGCCAACAAGGATATGGCCTACGTTAAGAAGGCCAATACCGAAACCGGCGCTTTCGACTTCGTGAAGACCCAGACCGTTGCCGGCCTGTAATTCAAGCCAATCTATCGGGAAAGCGAACCCGCGCCAAAAACGCGGGTTCGTTTCCGCATTTTGGAAGATTGAAAAAATGGAGGGGTCATCATGGGCGTTTTTTCCAAGTATATGCGCTACCGGGAAGTGGGCGAGCAGGCCAATGTGAACAACGTGGAGCGCTTTGGCGAACCGGCGCATTCCCTGTTTACCACCACAAAGGTGTTTACCCTGCATCATCACATCGACATTACGGACGCGAATGAAAACATTGTGTATCAGGCGAACACCAAGTTTCCGTCCCTCCATGACAAGACGGATGTGACCGACGCGGATGGCCGCCAGGTGGCCCACATCGAGCGGAAATTCTTTACCCTGCATGAGCGCCATTTTGTGACCATGGCCGACGGCACGCAGTTTGAAATCTCCAACGAGCTGTGGCATATTGTGAAGGATATCACCAACATCGAAGGACTGGGCTGGCAGCTGCGCGGCAACATCGCGGGCTTGAATTTTGAGCTGTACGACACCGACGACAGCGTGATCGCGGTCATCAGTCAGAAGCTCTTCTCCATGCACGATAAATACTGCATTGATATCTATAAGCCCGAGCACGAGCACACGGTCGTGGCGATCCTGGTCACCCTGCAGCACATGATGGTCGATAGAGCGGCGTCTTCTTCTTCCTTCAGCTCTTCCTCCTCCTCTTCTTCCGGCAATGGATGACAGCAGTTTCAAGCTCCAAGCGTATCGGCTTCACAGCTTTGAACTTAGAACTAATACTCTTCCTTTTCTAAAATCTTAACAGTGCTGTTCTCAAGGATGAGTTTTTGAATCTACAAAAGGGAACGCTGGGGGCTGCGCGCCCCCAGACCTGCGCCAGGGTCCTGAGGACCCTGGACCCGCAACTGGCGAAATAACGTGGTTTGGATAAGCAGACAAGCATCGCCTGCCGCGCTGGAGTTACGGAAAGTTTGAGGGCTTCTGGCCCAAGAAAGCCTGGGAACATCCGAGGGGGAAAGTAAACTTTCCCTACGGATGATTCCCTGGCTTTCCCGGATGCTTTGCATCCGGGCTGGCGGCTTCGCCGCCGGGCCAGAAGCGCCACAGTACCAAGCCAAACTTCCGCGTTCCTTCGCGTATCAGCGGGAATCAAGCTGATTCATCCCGTTCAAGCTATTTCCGCTATTGAGGTCCAGGAGATGAAATCTCCTGGTGCAGGTGCACGAGGGCCGCACAGGCCCTCGCCCCGGTATTGCTTTTCATCCTTTGCAATATGATTGTGAAAAGTATTAGAACCAAAACTTCCACGAAAGGCGGATCGACCAATGTTTGACAGAATCCTGCCCTATATTCTGGCCGGTATCTCGGTGGGCGGGCAGTACGCGCTGATTGCCGTGGGGTACACGATGGTGTACGGCATCCTGCGGCTGATCAACTTTGCCCACGGCGACATCTTCACGGCGGCGGGCTTTTTCATGGTGTACCTGACGGCGTCTCTGCCCATGCAGATATCCATTCCCCTGGTGATCGTGCTGACGGTGGCGCTGGGGTTCACCCTGGAGCGGGTGGCGTACAAGCCCCTGCGAACGGCCCCGCGCATGTCGGTCATGATTTCGGCCATCGGCGCGTCGTACCTGCTGCAAAACCTGATGTGGTACGTCACCGGCGGCCTGGCGAAGCAGTACCCCGTGCTGCCCTGGCTGAGCGACAACGTGCAGATTTTCACCGCCTCCACCAAGGTGGTCACCATCGTGACGCCCATCCTGACCATCGGCCTGGTGATTGCCCTGGTGATGCTGATCAAGCACACCAAGATCGGCATGGCCATGCGCGCCGTGAGCCACGATTTTGAAACCAGCCAGCTCATGGGCATCCGCATCAATTCCGTTATTTCCATGACGTTCGTCATCGGCTCCGGCCTGGCGGCGGTGGGCTCCATGCTGTACTTCACCAACTATTCCACCGTCACGCCCACGGTTGGCGCCATGCCCGGCCTGAAGGCGTTCGTGGCGGCGGTGTTCGGCGGCATCGGCTCCATCCCAGGCGCGGTGATCGGCGCGTTCGTGATCGGCATTTCCGAAAACCTCATCAAGGCAGCCGGGTATACCGCGTTCTCTGACGCGTTCACCTTCGCGCTGCTGATCGTGGTGCTTTTGTTCAAGCCCACGGGACTGTTCGGCGAAAAGACCGCCGAGAAGGTGTGAGGTGGCCGAGATGAAGAAAATGTCCAAAACCCGGCTGATCGTCAGCCTGATCGTGGTGGCCCTGCTGTACGTCGGCGCGTGGTACGCGGAGACCCAAATGGGCGCGAACAACATGCTCATCACCGTATTGAAAAAAGGCGCGGTGTATGCCTTGATCGCCGTGTCCATGAACCTGCTGAACGGCTTTACCGGCCTGTTCTCCCTGGGGCAGGCAGGGTTCATGCTGGTAGGCGCGTACGTGTACGCGGTGTTCACCATCCCGCTCAAGCGCCATGCGGCGGTATACCAATATTATAACGGCGGCATCATCCAGTTTGAGCTGCCGCTGATCGTGGCGCTGATCCTGGCGGGCGTGGTGGCGGCTATCCTGGCTGCGCTGGTGGGCCTGCCGGTGCTCAGATTAAAAAGCGACTACCTGGCCATCGCTACCCTGGGCTTCGCGGAAATCATCCGCGCCGTGGTTCAGTGGGATTCCCTGGGGCCGATCACCAATGGCTCCAACCTGCTGAAAACCTACCCCACCTTCTCCAATACCAAGATTTTGGGCACCACGGTATTATTCCCGTTCATCGTTTCGGGGGTTTGTATCGGGCTGATCTTGCTGATTATCAACTCCACCTATGGCCGGGCCTTTAAGGCCATCCGGGACGACGAGGTGGCGGCGGAGGCCATGGGTATCAACCTGTTCCACCACAAGGAGCTGGCCTTCGTGATCTCCTGCTTCTTCGCGGGCATCGGCGGCGCGCTGCTGGCCATGTTCCAGGGCACGGTGCAGGCCAACTCCTTTAAGTCCGCCATGACGTATGACATCCTGCTCATGGTGGTCATCGGCGGCATGGGCTCGGTCAGCGGAAGCGTGATCGCCTCCTTCCTGTACATCGCGTGCAGCGAATGGTGGTTGCGCTTCCTGGATAACGAAATGGTCATCGGCACGTTCCAGGTGCCCTTCCTGCGCTCCGGTTTCCGGATGGTGGTGTTTTCCATCGTGATCATGATCGTGGTGCTGTTCTTCCGCCGGGGCATCATGGGCGACCGGGAGCTGTGGGACATCGGCCTGGCGGCGAAGAACCGCGGGGCAAATAAGCCGGAAAGGAGGGCGGCGAAATGAGCAAGAATGTGCTGCGCCTGGAAAACATCACGATGCAGTTTGGCGGCGTCGTGGCCATCAACGACCTGTCCATGCGCATTGACGAAGGCGAGATCGTGGCCCTCATCGGCC
Organism: uncultured Eubacteriales bacterium; assembly: GCA_900320085.1. Classification (GTDB taxonomy): domain Bacteria; phylum Bacillota; class Clostridia; order Christensenellales; family Aristaeellaceae; genus RUG563. The sequence goes on along the minus strand of ONRC01000047.1, from coordinate 12,763 downwards.
CCAACGGCGCGGGCAAGACGACGGCGTTCAACTGCGTCACCGGCGTGTACGAGCCCACCAACGGCGCGGTGTATTTCCATGATAAGGTCATTGCCGCCGCCCATCCCACCGGAAAAATGAAGCGGATGTACGCAGGGTCCGATCCGGAAAAGTTCAAGGATATGCACGTGCAATTGACCCCTGACCGTATCACCAAAATGGGCATCGCCCGCACGTTCCAGAATATCCGTCTGTTTAAGAGCCAAACGGCCTTTGAAAACGTGCTGATCGCCACCCACCTGCGCCGCACCAGCAACATCTTTACCGCTATGTTCCACCTGAATGCAAAAGAGGAAAAGCGCAACCGGGAAAAGGCCATGGAGCTTTTGCGCATCGTGGGCCTGGACGACGTGGCAGATGAAAAGGCCACCTCCCTTCCCTACGGCAAACAGCGCCGCCTGGAAATCGCCCGGGCCCTGGCGACGGAACCCACCCTGCTTTTGCTGGACGAGCCCGCCGCGGGCATGAACCCCCAGGAGACCATCGAGCTGGGCCAGTTCATCCAGCAAATCAAGAAGGATTTCAACCTGACCGTGTTCGTCATCGAGCACCACATGGATCTGGTCATGGGCATCTCTGACCGGATTTACGTGATCGAGTTCGGCAAGCAGATCGCCGAGGGCACCCCCGAGGAGATTCAGAACAACCAGGCGGTCATTGACGCCTATCTGGGAGGGAATGACGAATGAGCCTGCTTTACATCAAGGATTTGAAGGTCAGCTACGGCGGCATCGAGGCCATCAAGGGCATTTCCCTGAACGTGGAAAAGGGTGAGATCGTGACGCTGATCGGGGCCAATGGCGCGGGCAAAAGCACCACCCTTCGCGCCATCTCCGGCCTGGTGCCGCTGAAGGAGGGTACCATCACCTACGACGGCCAGGTCATCAGCGGCCAAACGCCCCAGAAGATCGTGTCCGAGGGCATCGGCATGGTGCCGGAGGGACGGCGGGTGTTCCCGAATCTGACGGTACTGGAAAACCTGAAAATCGGCGCGTACCTGCGCAAGGACGACCTGACCCCGGACATTGAGCACGTGTACCAGATGTTCCCCCGGCTGCAGGAGCGCTCCTGGCAGTTGGCTGGCACCCTGTCCGGCGGCGAACAGCAGATGCTGGCCGTGGGCCGGGCCATGATGATGCGGCCCAAGCTGCTGATGATGGACGAGCCCTCCCTGGGCCTGGCCCCGCTGGTCATCCGGGACATTTTCAAAATCATCGAGCGCTTGCATGAAGAGGGCATCACCATCCTGCTGGTGGAGCAAAACGCCAATGCCGCCCTGCGCATCGCCGATTCCGCCTATGTGCTGGAAACGGGAAGCATCACCATGCACGGCACGGGCAGGGAACTGCTGGACAACCCGCAGGTCAAGGAAGCCTACCTGGGCAAGGCAAGGACAGGAAAATAAAAGAACACTTTAAGTTAGCTGAAAGCTATAAGTTCCAAGTTCTAAGCTGAGCATGATCAACAATTTTACACAGAACCAATTGTTCTGACGATATCGCTTAGAACTTGGAACTTAGAACCAAGAACGAAATGGTGAATTAAAGTGTCCTTTTTCTACCGGGAAAGCATCACCGCTTTTCCGGTCTTTTTTTGCGGTTTAGGCGCATATACTGGTCTGAGGTGAAGCGTATGAAAATCAGCGAAATCGCCCCGCCGGAGGTGGGAAAAGGCGCGGCGCGGATCATCCTGACGGGCCGGGAGGAAGTGGTCATCGAGGGGCACAAGGGCCTGTTTTCCTATGAGACCAAGTGCATCCGCATCCGCTCGAAATCCGGGCTGGTCACGGTGTCGGGGCAGGACCTGATCATCGACCACCTGGGGGTGCAGGACCTGCTGATCCATGGCCGGGTGGAGGACGTGGCGGTGGACGGAGAAAAGGCATGAGCGGGCAGGTGCAATTCCGGGTGAGGGGCCTGAGCGCGGAAAAGCTGCTGAATGCCGCGCGGCAGCAGGGCATTTCGTTCAGCCGGGTGAAGCGGGAAAAAAGCCGCTCGCTCCTTATGCGCTGCTCTGAGAAGGATTATGAAGCGTTCCGCCCGTTGGCGCAGGAGAAAGGCTTTGAAATCAGCGAAGCCCAGCCGGTGGGTATCCTGCGGCTGGAAAAAAGACTGGCCAAAAGAATCGGTTTATGGGCCGGGGCCCTGATCGTCCTTGGCCTGCTGATCTGGGCGCTGGGGTATGTGTGGGAAGTGCGGGTGGAAAACGCCGGGGCATACCTGGGGGAGGTGAGAACGTTCCTGGACGAGTTGGGGATTCGGCCCGGCATCCGGCGCAGCGGCGTCAATCTTTCTGATCTGCGCGGCAGGCTGGAATGGCGGCTGCCTGCGGTCAAATGGGTGCGTACGGAATGGCAGGGCGTCAGCCTGGTGGTGCGGCTGGAGGAGGGCGTGCCGCCGCCGGAAATAGCATCCAATGAGGGAACCGGCGATGTCGTGGCGGCGTCAGACGGGCTGATTCAGCGCGTCACCACCTACGCGGGCACCCCCGCGGTCAAGGCGGGGGATTTCGTGAAAGCGGGCCAAACGCTGATTCGCGGCGAGGAACGGGGCAAGGACGGCACAGCGCATCCCGTCCGGGCCCGCGGCGAGGTGATCGCCCGGCAGTGGGTCAGCGTGGTAACGCGCGTTCCAATCATGGAAACTGCGTCTGAACCGACAGGAAGGAAAACTGTACTCCGCGTGATTGATACTCCGTTTTTTTCCTGGCGGCGGGAGGAGGAACCAAGCTATCTGACCTATGACCGGAACCGGGAAATCCTCCCGTTGGGCGGCGCATGGCTGCCGGTCTGGCTCGTCAGAGAAACGTTTGCCGAGGTGTCCCTCCGTCCGCGAAGCCGCGATTTGGACGAGGCGAAGCGGGAAGGGGCGCAGGCGGCAATTTTTGCCTTGAATCAAGCGCTGAACAATGATGAAACTGTTGACAAATGGATGAAATTCGATATGATAGAGGGGGATACTATCACTGTGACGGCCACCGCTGAAATCCTCCGGGACATCGGCCGCCGCGGGCAATAAACCCTCAAAGGAGATGCGCAGTTTTTTGCAGTTGACGCTTGAAAACATGGAATCCTATCTGTCCCTGTTCGGCATGAACGACCGCAACATGGCGGCGCTGGAGCAGGAATTGAACGTAAGCGCTTCCCTGCGGGGCCAGGAATTGGTTTTGCAGGGCGACGCGGCGGACGTGGAAATGGCCGAGCAGGTCATCCGCAAATTATTGGAGATGCTGCACAAGGGAGAAATCGTGGATGCCTCCCGCATCCGCTACGCCGTGGCCCTGGCCCGGGAAGGACGGCTGGACGAAATCGAGGAAATCTTAAGCGACGTGGTGGCCATCACCCACCGGGGCCGCCGCATCCAGTGCAAGACCCTGGGCCAGCGGGAATATGTGAACGCCGTGCGGAACGGCGAACTGACCCTCTGCGTCGGCCCCGCGGGCACGGGCAAAACCTATCTCGCCATGGCCATGGCGGTGGTGGCGCTGAAAAACAAAGAGGTGGAGCGCATCGTGCTCACCCGGCCCGCCGTGGAAGCGGGAGAGCGGCTGGGCTTCCTGCCCGGCGATATGACCCAGAAGGTGGACCCCTACCTGCGGCCGCTGTACGACGCGCTGTATGAAATCATGGGCGTGGAAAGCTACCAGCGCATGGCGGAGCGCGGCACCCTGGAGGTGGCCCCGCTGGCCTTTATGCGCGGCCGCACGCTGGGCGACGCCTTCATCATCCTGGACGAAGCCCAGAACACCACCCCTGAACAGATGAAAATGTTTTTGACCCGTCTGGGCGCGTCCTCCCGCTGCATCGTGACCGGCGACGTGTCCCAGATCGACCTGCCCAAAGGAAAAAAGAGCGGTCTGGTAGAGGCCATGGAGGTGCTCCGGGACGTGGAGGGCATCAGCGTGGTGGAGCTGACCGCCCGCGACGTGGTGCGCCACGAGCTGGTGCAGAAGATCGTCCGCGCCTATGAAGCGTATGAGGCAAAAGAAGGGGACGGGGTATGAGCCAGAAAGAAACGAAAGGCAAAAAGCTCTCCCTCCGGGAAGTTTTTCGCTCCCCCAACACTATCCGGGTGCTGATCTGTGTGCTGGGCACGGCGGTCATCATTGGGCTGTTTGAGGTCGCCATCGTGCCGATGCGGTACAATCTGCAGGTCGGCATGGTGCCCACCACCACGATTTCAGCTACCAAGGATGTGGTGGACGAGCTGAGTACCGAGCAGCGGCGCAAGGAAGCCGCCGCCCAGGTGACCCCGACATACCGCTACCAGGAAGGCATCACCGAGCAGGTGATGAACGACTTTGACCAGATCTTCGCCCAGCTGCGCTCTGTGCGCCAGTACGCCGGCACGCTGGGCGACAATTCCTCCACCAAGGTGTACACCAAGGAGGAATTGCAGTACGCCCGCGAGCTGCTGACCCTGATCAACCTGTCGGATTACCAGCTGACCAGCCTGATGCGCTGCAAAACGGAAGAATTAGAGGAGGCCTATACTCTGCTCTACGCCGTGCTGCAAAGCACCATGCAGGGGCATGTGACCCAGGGCCAGGAAAGCACGGCGGTCTACAACATCCGCCAGATCGTCAATTTCCGCATTTCCATCACCCTGGGGCAGAACATCGTGCCTGCGGTGCTCAATGCCTGCATCCGGGCCAATATGCTGATCGACCAGGAAGTCACCGACGCCGCCCGGGAAGCCGCCCGGGAAGCGGTGGAGCCCGTGATTTACAAGCAGGGCCAGAACATCGTCGTTCGGGGCCAGGGCAGGATCACCGCCAATCAGCTGGCCATGCTGTCCACCCTGGGCCTGCTGAGCAACGGCGAAGTGGACATGACCATCTACGTCGGCGCCGCGCTGCTGGTAGCGCTGGTGATGGCGGTCATGCTGTTTTTGCTCGCCCACATCAAGGACGACAACGTGCTGGATGAAACCAGCAAGATCATCCTCATGTTCACCGTGTTCCTCATCACCCTGGCCGTCAGCCTGGTGGCCCGCATCGCTAACGCCTACCTGGCCCCCACGGTGCTCTGTGCCCTGCTGATGACCGCGCTGCTGGGGCTGCGCCCCGCCGTGATCTGCAACGCGGCACTCACCATCCTGGTGGCGGCGGTAGCCGCGGGCGGCAGTGAGGAATACGCCGAGAAAATGGTCACCATGATCGTTGCGGGCCTGCTCTCCGGTACGGTGGCCGCGATGCTGATGCATCGCAAAACCAGCAGGCTGTGGGTGCTCCTGTCCGGCGCGGCGGCAGGCGGCATTGATTTTCTGTCCATCCTGGCCATCGGCCTGATGACCAACAGCGAGCTGTCCGGCGCGCTGGGCCACGCGGCCTGGATGTGCGGCGGTGCGCTGATCGGGGCGCTGCTGTGCATCGGCATCCAGCCTTTGCTGGAAATGATCTTTAATCTGCCCACGCCCGTCAAGCTGATGGAGCTGTCCAACCCCAACCAGCCGCTGCTGCGGCGGCTGCTGCTGGAAGCGCCGGGCACCTATCATCACTGCACCATCGTGTCCAATCTGGCGGAGGCCGCGGCGGAGGCCATCGGGGCCAACCCGCTGCTGGCCCGGGTGGGCGGCTATTACCACGATATTGGCAAATTAAAGCGGCCCTCTTATTTCACCGAAAACCAGATGGGCGGCGTGAACGCCCACGACCACGTGGATCCCTATGTGTCCGCCGCCATCATCACCTCCCATACCCGGGACGGCGTAGCGCTGGCCAAGGCGTACCGGCTGCCGGAGGCGGTGCAGCAGATCATTGCCCAGCACCACGGCAACACGCCGGTCATGTTCTTCTATCATAAGGCGTTGCAGCAGGCGAACGGAAATCCGGTGGACATCAACGTATTTCGCTATGACGGCCATCCGCCGACCACCAAGGAAGCCGCCATCGTGATGCTGTGCGACACCATCGAGGCCGCCGTGCGCACGATGAAAAACCCAACGCCCGAAGGCATTGATGAATTCATTGTGAAGCTGGTGCGCGGCAAGCTGGAGGACGGTCAGCTCAGCGACAGTCCCCTCACCCTGCGGGATATTGAAAAAATCTGCGCCGCGGCCAGCCAGGTGCTGGTGGGCGTGTTCCACGAGCGCATCGAGTATCCCGACATGGACGAATTGAAGGTGCAGCGGCAGGCGGAGAAAACGACTGCCGAGGTGATGCAGGAAAAAGAGGGCATTCCCGCCGCCGCGAACAAGGAGGAATACACCGTGCCCCGGGTGACGCCCGTGGGCCCCTCCCGGCTGGTGACGGTGGAGCCGATCAGCACCTCCAAGCCGGTATCTGTGGAAAAGCTGATCGACGTGGAGCCGCTGCCCACCAAGGAAATGGAACGGGCGATGCGGGCCAAGGAAACGGCGGAACGCAAGGCCAGGCAGGCGGCGAACGACGCGCCCTATGATACCGCCCTGCCGCCCGAGCAGGAAGAGGATGAACCATGAGCGCGTATTTGGATATTCTGTGGGACGTACCCATGCCGGATGGGGCGGACAAGCTGCTGCAAACCACGGCAAACGCCTGCATGGAGGCGGAGGGAATTTCACTTCCGGTGTACGCCCAGGTGCGGGTGACGGATAATGAAAGTATCCGTGAAATCAACCGGGAATACCGCGGCATCGACAGAGCCACCGACGTGCTGTCCTTCCCCTCCACCGACGCAAAACCCCGGAAAACTCTGGGCCAGTGCCAAAAAAAACTATTGCAGGAGCGCGATGAAACAGGCCGCTGCTTCCTGGGGGATATCATCATTTCCCTGCCCCGGGCCCAGGAGCAGGCCGAGGAATACGGCCACAGCCTGGAGCGGGAATTTGCTTACCTCACCGCCCATGCCCTGTTTCACCTGATGGGCTATGATCATATGCGTGATGACGATAAAGAAAGGATGCGGGTTATGGAAGAAAAAGCGCTGAACAAGGCCGGCATCGGCCGTGTAACGGACGACGAGCTGGTCGCCATGGCGAAGGAAGCCATGCAGTTTTCTTATTCTCCCTACTCTCATTTCAAGGTCGGCGCGGCGCTGCTGGCGAAAAATGGCCGGGTGTTTACCGGCTGCAATATCGAGAACGCCTCCTACGGCGTTAGCAACTGCGCCGAACGTACCGCGCTGTTCAAGGCGGTCAGCGAGGGCGTGCGGGAGTTTACCACCATCGCCATCACCGCCGAAAAATCCATGGCCTGGCCCTGCGGCGTCTGCCGCCAGGCGCTGAACGAGTTCGCGCCCGATCTGCGCGTCATCGTCGCCTGCGGTGACGAGCGGGCGGAAGCCCCGTTGTATGAGCTGCTGCCCCATAGCTTCGGCCCCAACAGCGGTACGTTGGAAGTGCTGGGGAAAGAGTAAGGCGAATTGGGCATTTTGAATCACTAAAGGAACCGCTGGGGCTGTTCGCCCCAGACCCCAACCAGGGTCCTGAGGGTCCGCAACCTCAATCGTCGCAAGTCCGCTTGATGCGGACATTGCTCGTTTCGGTTGATTTCAACACGGACAGAATATCCGCCACAGGCGGCTGTCCGTGCTTCGTCCCTGGACCCGCAACTGGCGATATAACGTTGTTGGGAGTATCAACAACGTTCGCCTGCTGCGTTGGGGGTGACGATAAGTATGAGGGCTTCTGGCCCAAGAAAGCCCGGGAACATCCGAGGGGGAAAGTTCACTTTCCCCTACGGATGATTCCCTGGCTTTCCCCGGATGCAAAGCATCCGGGTTGGCGGCTTCGCCGCCAGGCCAGAAGCACAACGACACCAAGCCAAACTTCCGCGTTCCCTTCCCGTTTCAGCGGGAACAAAGCTAATTCATCAGTTCAAGCGATATCCGCTATTGAGGTCCAGGAGATGAAATCTCCTGGTGCAGGTGCACGAGGGCCGCATAGGCCCTCGCTCCGTTGTGATTTAAAACGCCTTTATTATCCAGAATTGAACATTGACAACCTGCGAAAGCATTCAGAAAGGAACCTCTATGTCAGAAAACAAAAACTTCCATTCCGGCTTCGCCACCATCGTGGGGCGGCCCAACGTGGGCAAGTCCACCCTGCTCAACACCCTGGTGGGCGAAAAGGTCGCCATCGTGTCCAGCCGCCCCCAGACCACCCGCAACCGGGTGATGGGCGTGATGGGCGGCGACAACTGCCAGATCGTGTTTGTGGATACGCCCGGCATCCACCGTCCCCGCACGAAGCTGGGGGAATTCATGGTGCAGTCCATCGAGGAGGCCATGGAGGGCATCGACGCCCTGCTGGTGCTGGTGGACGTGACCGCCATCGGCCCCCACGACCGCAGCATCGTGGAGGAAATGAGCCATAAAAAGGTGTACAAGCTGCTGGTGCTCAACAAGATCGACCTGGTGGAGCCCAAGAACCTGCTGTCCATCATCGACTCCTTCAAGGACGCCCATTACGACGGCATCCTGCCCGTCAGCGCCAAGTCCGGCGATGGCGTGGATGCTCTGAAAGCCGACCTGGCCGCCCACCTGCCCATCGGCCCCAAGTATTTCCCCGACGATATGCTCACCGACCAGCCCGAGCGCGACATCTGCGCCGAACTGATTCGTGAAAAAGCCCTGCGCAACCTGCGGGATGAAGTGCCCCACGGTATTGGCGTGGAGATGATGGCGATGAAGAAAATGAACGACCACTTTATGGAAATCGACGCCACCCTCTACTGTGAGCGCGATTCCCACAAGGGCATCATCATCGGCAAAAAGGGCGCCATGCTGCAAAAGATCGGCGCGGAAGCCCGGGCGGATATTGAAAATCTGCTGGGAATGCACGTGAACCTGCAACTGTGGGTGAAGGTGCGCCCCGGCTGGCGCGACTCCGCGGAAGACCTTAAAACCCTGGGCTACGTCCAGAATCGGTAAAGGTAGCACATTGCCAGGCGTTTGTCTCTTTTTCAGACGAGCCCTTGCATTTGATTGCCTTTTATGGTAAGATAATCAGGCGCTGTCAGCGATACCCGCCGACGTCGTTGCGGCTTTGTCTGCTGCCAGCCAGCTAATGCAGAAGCCCCAGTTACTCCCCTCGGTCAGGATGACCGGGTAAGCCCGAAAGCCTTGTAAAATAAGGATTTCGAGCATATGGTTCCGTAGCTCAGTAGGATAGAGCGGTCGCCTCCTAATAAAAAGTCGGACTGCCGCCTGAATTGAGCGATCAAGTGCCCCAAATCCCGCGGAATCTGTTCGATTTTCCCTTCCAGAGCTACCGCCAACCAGCTAACGCGAGGCGGAAGATAAAGGGCCTGTGAAAGTCGAACACGCCGCCCGCAGTTAGCCAGCTAACGCGGAGAGCCCGGAGAAAAGCTCGAAAGCCTTGTGAAATAAGGATTTCGAGGACATGGTCCCGTACCTCAGCAGGATAGAGGGTCCGCCTCCTAAGAAGTAGGCCGACTACCGCTTTTCCGGAAACTGAAAACGGGAACAGCGTTCGGAAGTGCCCCGGTTTCCCAGTTACTCCGACACCCTTACTCAGCAAGGTCGAAATCAGCATGTGGGAAAATGTCCTACCGCCAAAGTTAGAAAAGCTGATTAGAAATCGACCTTTCCTGATTAGAAAAAAGCACTCCAACCTCCACGGTGAACAGTCACCGAATCCTCGGAAGCCTTGAAAAATAAGGACTTTCGAGAACATGGTCCCGTACCTCAGCAGGATAGAGGGTCCGCCTCCTAAGCGGAACGTCGCGCGTTCGAATCGCGCCGGGATCGCCATTTTGCCTACCAGATTCGACAGATTTGCCCTCAAAAAGGCAATTGTGAAGCTGGTAGGATTTTTCTTTTTCGGGACACTACGAAACGCAAAAATCTGCTAACAGGAGAAGACCCCTGTTAGCAGATTTCTAATTTTTCAGCCCGATTTCTAATCGACCTTCGCTGATGCCTATGCTTCAGCGTCTAATTTTTTCGGACGATCGTGCTAATTTTGGCGGACGATGCGAGCGGCATCTTTCCTGAAACTGAAAAAATGCTTGTAAGGCCTGGCGTTTTGAAAGCACAGTAAAGAAAGATCAGACGAACTTCAAGATGGTTTTGATATCTGTGAGGACAATCGTCTGCTAAATACGGAAGGTAGTTGATTAGCAAGATTAATGCGATTTATTGGCTCTGCTAATGCCTACCGAAATATTTAGCAAGGAGGATGTTACAAGGATTTGTACTCTTCTCCAGGACGCCAGGAGTGCCCCATCAGCTGCCGAAACAAGTCCCTAATTCCCATCAGCACAAACCCAAGATGATTGGTTGCCTGAGTGCCATTCTTCGGATTCTTCCAGTTCTCTGGCTGCACTTTTAGCGAGCCATCAGGGTTCAACAAATCGTTTTCAGCCAACCCTGCACCATAGATTCCATCGTAAGGACTGGCTTCAATTAAGACAGCGTTCTCCGTTTCCAACAGCGCATTTCTCTCCATCACCGGATTTCCCTTTGCTGAGTTTTACCACATTAGGTTGTTCGTCGGCATCTGGGTCAGGCGCGTCCACACGCATAAATCCGAGCAGCACCTTGACTTCACGAAGCCTTGTCACACGAATAAGGCGGCTAAAATATGGTTTTAAATAATCCGGTAGCACCTCCTCCTCGGCTTTGAAGTGCTTCTTGTTTGATGCGTAAGAGGGGTCATTATGATGCGTGATAGCATCATACTCCATTTGTTTGATCTCTTTGAATTCAGTGATGTTATTCAGGCGCCGTTCCAGTGCGGCATCAAAGTCAGTGCGCGGATATGCCTGGAAATACAGTTCATAAACTCTGCTGACGCCATCATCACCCATCAAAGTTCTTGCCAGTTCAATATCACGAAGATGCTCGTCAATCAGATTAAACAGAGGATTGATCCACGGAGGAATAGAAATAGCGCTTCTACTTACAGGGAAATAGACATTGGAAGCGCCACGCTGAGATGGGATCAGCTGTTTTCCACAGCGCTCATTCCTTGCATGAGGGCGAAATGGGTGATGACCTCTGCAAACCATGCCTTCAAAGTTCTCTTTCTGGGTTGCACCACTCATGCTACGCCATGCATTACACTTCGTACACCTGACGTGCATGTCAGCCAGTGTTGAGGTATCACCGGAAGAATTGATTTTAAGAACACCGTCGCATCCGTCATTACCTCTATGCACCCACCAGCTCCATGGAAAATCATCCATATGCCCGTTCTCGCATATGGTGATGAACCTGGAAGGATAAGCTGACCAGCCGCATTCAGGACACCTTGCCCCCAAGCTCAGATACTTTTCGAGATCAAAATCGTCACGAATGTCAAACAGGCGACCACACTTTGAACAGATATGCGTATACGGGAAAGATATTACCGGCACATCTCCCCAATTGGCTGAAGTCCTCGGCATATAGAAGCAGTCAACTCCAAGGTACGAGGCGAGCCTGCCATCGATGATTTTTTTACCCCTATCTTTCCAGTAGCTTGTATCGAGTATCGTGACAGAGTCCTTGACAGCATCAACAATGGAACCCGGACCAAAGGTAGTGATAATTTGATTAGGTCTTAGGTCGCCGAGAAGCTTACGGTTAAATGGCATCTGTCAATCCTCCTCGTAATAGAACATATTGGCGGCACTCTCAACTTCACGCATAGATGTCAGGGTCGGCTTCTCAGTATCCGCACATTCACCGCCGTAATATCCCATGAGAACATTGTATTTCTGATCTTTCGACCGGTATAATGGTCCCTTGTATTTCAGCGGTTTTGAGCTGGCGGCCAGTCCCTTCCATGTCGCAATAAACTGATCGATTTCTCCTTCAGCATCTTCTCTGACAGAAGGTTTGATAATGCTCAGACGGTCAAGGATAAGTGCCTTCAAATCATGCATCTGCTCTGGCGTTAATGAAGCAATGTTCGCAGCTGCGTCATTGGGAGCCATGTCGGGGTATTTCAGACGGATTGCTGAAATAATCAGCGCATGCAACACACGATCCCTGGCTCGTGCTGAGAAGGGGGTAGCGGTCGTACCTTCAACAAACCGGTACAGCTGCGAGTGATATCCAGTGAAATTCTCGTAATGAGAAAGGTCTCTCGGTCGGTAGGGGTTATAGATCATGACGACCAGGCCGGGGAAAGAGCGGCCAATTCTGCTTGTTGCCTGGATATACTCCGAATTTTGCTTGGGCTGACCGTCAACAACCATCAAACCCAGACGGTCAACGTCCATACCAACGGCAATCATATTCGTTGCAACAGCGGTATCAAGACATTCTTTCGAACCAAACCCGGCTTCAAGCTTTTTGAGGTTGTTCGGAATCTCAATCGCTACATCCACATCGATGTACTGCTTCCTGTATTTCATGCTGATCCCTCACTTCTGTGCCTGGAAATCCCTGATTTCCGCTTCGCTGGCAAAATCGCTTTCCTTCATTATGCCCGTGACTCGTCCGATAATCCTGATTTCCCCGAATTTCTTTGAAAGCATCGGAGGATAGTTCGGATTGATGGAATGCAGTCCGTCCGGCTGGCATTCCTTGATGAACAGCGTGCCATCCACGGAGAAGATGCCAATGTCGCCCGTGTCCACCTCGCTGCTCTTCCGCACCATCACGGTGCAGCCGTCGGGGTGGGTCGGTTCCATGCTGTCGCCGTTGACATGGAACAGGATGTCCGCTTCGCGCAGCTGCGGCGTATCGTGAACATAGCACTGCCGACAGTTTGCTTCAAAGCCGTCTGCTCCAACACCGGCAGCAACCGCATCCTCGGCATATGGCAGGGATAGCAGACGAATCCGGGGAGCA
>ONRC01000048.1 GCA_900320085.1 uncultured Eubacteriales bacterium | reverse complement strand
GCTTCCGCTATTGAGGTCCAGGAGATGAAATCTCCTGGTTCAGGGGTACAGGGGGCTGAATAAGCCCCCTGCTTCGTCTTTGCTTTTCACCCTTTACAAAACAACTGTTAATAATATTATCCCTCAATCAGGATTTGCTTTTTCTCAGGCACTTTACGGGCGTCCTTCTTGGGGACGGTGAGGCTGAGCACGCCGTTTTCATACTTGGCCTTGATGTCCTCCTCGGTGATGCTGCCGCCCACGTAGAAGCTGCGCTGCATGGCGCCGGAATAGCGCTCCTGGCGCAGGATCTTGCCCTGCTGGTTCTTTTCGTCCTTCTCCAGGTTCTTTTCGGTGGAGATGGTCAGATAGCCGTTGTTCAGCTCCAGCTTGATTTCATCCTTTTTGAAGCCGGGCAGCTCCACGTCCAGCTCGTAGCCCTCGTCCGTTTCCTTCACGTCGGTCTTCATCATGCGGCCGGCGTTCTTGCCATACAGCGCGCGATCCGGCTGAGGGAAGCCGCGGAAGAAGGAGCGGTCGAAATCATCAAAAACATCCATCAGGTTTTCACCAAACAAAGTGGGAAGATAAGTACTCATGTTACGAACCTCCATTCATTGATCCTGTCCTTTTCCAGGATACCCCGGATTCAGGAAGGCGATACTTTTTTTCTTTCCGGCGGTGAAGCCGGGCCGTTCGGGGGAGGCTCTCTTTCAATCCCCTCTCCCTGATCGGTGATTGTAGTATATAACAATAGTCAAAGATAGTCAAATTATAAATGATCAAAATAGTTTGATTATCTTTGACCTTTAAGAAGCAACCATATATTTTCTCGTTCTTTCAAATAATTTCTTAATATTTCTACGTTTTTCTCTGTTTTTTGGATTTGCAGCCGTTTTACCGATGGATTTTTCTTTTTTGTTTTCCCCTTGCGGGAAAAGCATGAAGCCATTATAATGAAAGCGTTTCGTCTATTGAACTGGTGGATTCGGAAAACACACGGAGGAAAACAGGCCCATGATTTTCGGGAAGCACATCAACCGGTATTATTTGAAGTATGGCTTTTTCCTGCTTGTCGGCATCCTCACGCTGGCGGCGGTGGACTATCTGCAATTGGTGATCCCCCGGCTGTACCAGATGACAGTGAACGGCATCAACCAGGGCTATATCATCGAAAACGGCGAGAAAATCGCCTTCGACATGCCGTTCCTGCTGGACAAAATCTGCATGCCTATGGTGGCGGTGATTCTGTCGCTGGTGTTCGGGCGGTTTTTGTGGCGCATCTGTTTTTTTGAAGCCGCCATCCGGGTGGAAACCGATCTGCGGGACGCCATGTTCAATAACGCCCGGTTCCTGAGCAGGGAGTATTACCAGGTAAACAAGGTAGGCACGCTGATGAGCCTGTTCACCAACGACCTGGACACAGTGCAGGAGTGCTTCGGCTGGGGCATCCTGATGTTCTTTGACGCGCTGCTGCTGGGCGTGATGGCGGTCAGCAAAATGTGGCAGATGAGCTGGGTGCTGGCCCTGCTGTCCATGATCCCCATGGCGCTGCTGCTGGGCATCAGCTCGGTGGTGGGCCGCCACATGATGAAGAAATGGGACGCCCGCCAGGCCGCGTTTTCGAAGCTGAGCGACTTTGCCCAGGAGAGCTTTTCCGGCATCGCCGTCATCAAGGCCTTCGTGAAGGAAGCCAAAGAACTGATGGCGTTCAAGAAGCTGAACGTGGAAAACGAACGCACCAACGTGGAGCACACCAAAGCCGCCGTGCTGCTGCGCATCCTGGTGACGCTGTTTGTGGAAAGCGTCATCTGCATCATCCTGGGCTACGGCGGCTATCTGGTGTATCAGGGCGTTTTCAACGCGGGCCAGCTGGTGGAATTCATCGGCTACTTCACCTCCGTGGTGTGGCCCATCATGGCGGTTTCCGAGCTGATCGACATGACCAGCCGGGGCAAGGCCAGCCTGGAGCGCATCAGCGAGCTGCTGGACGCGGAACAGACGGTAAAGGACCGGCCCGGCGTCACCGATCTGCAAAGCGTCCGGGGCGATATTGAATTCCGTCACCTGACCTTCCGCTATCCCGACGGCGAGTTCGATGCCCTGCAGGACGTGTCCTTTACCATTAAAGCGGGCCAGAACGTGGGCCTGGTGGGCCGGACGGGCAGCGGCAAAACCACGCTGGTGGATTTGATCCTGCGCACCTACAACGTGCCGGACGGCACGCTGTTCGTGGACGGCCACGACGTGAACGACGTATCTATCCGCTCCCTCCGGGCGGGCTGCGCCTATGTGCCCCAGGACAACTTCCTGTTCTCTGACACCATCGAGCACAACATCGCCTTCGGCGTGGACGAGGAAAACCGCGAAGCGGTGATGGCGGCGGCGAAGCTGAGCGATGTGCACGACAACATCACCGAGTTCCAGCAGGGCTACGATACCATCCTGGGCGAGCGCGGCGTGACCGTCAGCGGCGGGCAGAAACAGCGCATTTCAATCGCCCGGGCGCTGATGAAGGACGCGCCCATCCTGATCCTGGACGACTCCGTGTCCGCCGTGGACACCAAGACGGAAAAGAACATCCTGGAAAACCTGAAAAACACCCGGAAGGGCAAAACCACCATCCTGATCGCCCACCGCATTTCCACCATCGAGCGGATGGATTTGATCCTGTTTATCGACGACGGCAGGCTGGCCGCGGCGGGCAAACACGAGGAGCTGCTGGAAACCTGCCCGGAATACAAAAAGATGGTGGAGCTGCAAAAGCTGGAAGAGGAAGGGGGAAACGGCCTTGCATGAGTATCTGCCCATCCTGATCGTGGGAGCCATCATCGGGGTGTTCGCCCTGATCTTCACCCTGGCCTACGCGCTGGAAAAGAACAAGAAGGAGTCCATGGGCTTTGACCGCCACATGGGTGACAAAGAAATCGTCAAGCGGCTGATGGCCTACGCCAAGCCTTACAAAAAGGAATTCGCCCTGGTCATTTTCGTGATGCTGCTGTCCATCGGGTATGACCTGATTTCGCCCCTGCTGGTGGGCCACATCGAGGAAACGGTGAAGGGGCAGTTTGAACTTTCCTACCTCTTTTCCGTGGTGGCGGTGTACGCGGGCATCCTGATCGTCAGCCTGGTGTGCACCTACGCCCAGGCCATGATCCTGCAAAAGACGGGGCAGAAGATCCTGTCCGCCATGCGGCAGGACATCTTCACCCACATCGAATCCCTGTCCCAGGAACAATTGAACAACATTCCCGTGGGCAAGCTGGTGACCCGCGTCAGCAACGACCCCAACCACATTTCCTTTATGTTCACCAACATCCTGGTGACCCTGGCGAAAAACACCATGGTCATCTTCGGGGTCTTAGGCGCCATGCTGGTGATGAACTACGCGCTGACGCTGATGGTGCTGTGCTTCGTGCCGTTCGTGGTGCTGTTCACGGTGATCTTCCGCAAGTTCTCCCGCAAGGTGCACCGCAAGGTGAACGACGCCACGACGGACATCAACACCTATCTTTCCGAAAACCTCTCTGGCATCAAGATCACCCAGATCTTCAACCGGGAAGACCAGAAAATGGCCGACTTCCTGGTCAAGAGCAAAAACCTGCGCAGCGCCAAGCGCGCCCGGATGTTCGTGTTCGGCATCTTCCGTCCGCTGGTGTACATGCTCTATATTTCCTCCGTCATGTGCCTGCTGTACCTGGGCGGCAAGGGCTATATCCAGGACACCGCGTTTCTGGGCCAGCGCATCACCTCCGGCGTGCTGGTGACGTTCTACATGTACATCTCCCGGTTCTTCAACCCCATCCAGACCCTGGCTGAGCAGTTTGACCAGCTCCAGCGCTCCTTCGCCTCCGCCGAGAAGATCTTCACCATCATGGACATGAAGCCCGAAATCGTGGACAGCCCCGACGCCGTGGAGCTGGACGAAATCAAGGGCGAGATCGAGTTCAAGGACGTGTGGTTCTCCTACAAGCCGGACGAATGGGTACTGAAAGGAGTTTCCTTCCACATCGCCCCCAAGCAGACCGTGGCTTTCGTCGGCGCGACGGGCAGCGGCAAGACCACCATCCTGTCCCTGATCTGCCGCAACTACGACATTCAGAAGGGTCAGATCCTGATCGACGGGCGGGACATCAAGACCATCAAGATCGCGTCTCTGAGAAAGCACTTCGGCCAGATGCTCCAGGACGTGTTCCTGTTCTCCGGCGACATCCGCAGCAACATCCTGCTGCGGGAGGAGGGCATTTCCGACCAGGAGGTCATGGCGGCCTGCAAGTATGTGAACGCCGATTCCTTCATCAACAAGCTGGACAAGGGCCTGGACGAGCCCGTGCGCGAGCGGGGCAACAACTTCTCCGCCGGTCAGCGGCAGCTTCTGTCCTTCGCCCGCACCATCATCCATAAGCCTTCGGTCATCATCCTGGACGAAGCCACCGCCAACATCGACACGGAAACCGAGCTGCTGATCCAGGACTCCCTGGAAAAGATCAAGTCCATCGGCACCATGCTGATCGTGGCCCACCGCCTGTCCACCATCCAGCACGCGGACAACATCATCGTGCTGTCAAACGGCGTCATCCAGGAGCAGGGCAGTCACCAGGAGCTGCTGCACAAAAAGGGCCAGTATTACCAGCTCTACACCCTGCAATTCACCAAGCAGCAATTGCTGAAAGGAGCCCAGCCTTCCGCGCAGCTGGCGTAACAAAAACAGAATTCACACTCCGCACGCAGGAAAACGCGCCACATCCGGCGAAGTATACCGCGTAAAGGAGGCGGAATCGTGAGAAAACGCATCAGGCTGCTTTACGTGATCGTAATCGCCTTTGTGATCGTGGCGGGTGGGATGATCACGCTCAACCGCCTGGATCAGGAAATCGCCGTGCTGGAGGACACCGCCCGTGAAACGCGGCTGCGGCAGCTGGCGCTGGAAACTGAAAACGGCAGCATGCGGCAGGAAATCGCCATCAAGGATACGGATAGCTATATTCGCAAAATGGCGCGGAAGGACAACCGGTTCCTGATGCCGGGCGAAACCCGGTTCGTGGTGGTGAATCCGGAAGCGCTGTACGCGCCGGGAGAAATGCCGGGCCTGGAAATCGAAGTGGAGACGGCGGAGCCCGAGACTGAAACAGCGCCTGTACAGGAGGATACGGAAGGATGAAGCGTGCTGCCATTGCGATTGGATCCAATTCTACCCGGATGCTCGCCGCTGAGGTGAGGAATGGCGCGCTGCTGAATCCCATCCGGGGCCGCGAAGAAACGCGGCTTTTTTTGGGTCTGGACGAAGCGGGCAACATTTCCCCGGATAAGCTGGAAGCCACGGCCCAGGCGGTGGACAGGCTGTACCAGGCCGCGCTGGCCTACGGCGCGGAATCCGTCGATCTGTTTGCCACCAGCGCCACCCGGGACGCGGGGAACAGCGCGGACTTTGCCAAGCGCATCCGGGAGCTGACCGGGCTTGCGCTTCAAATCATCTCCGGGGAGGAGGAAGCGCGGCTGGCGTTCATGGCGGTGTCGGAAGGAAAACGGCGGCTGGTGATGGACATCGGCGGCGGCTCCACCGAATGGACGATCGGCGAACAGAACCGGGTGGAATGGGCCGTCAGCATGCAGCTGGGCGCGTCGAGGCTGCTGAAAATGCAGCCCATCACCTGTCCACAGGATGCGGAAAAGGCACTGGCCCTTTGCCGGGAAATCATGACGCCCTATGCCAAACGGCTGTCGGCGCTTCCCGCTGCGCCTGTGATGGTGGGCCTGGGCGGCAGCTGCACCACCGCCGCGGCAATCACCATGGGCCGGGAAGCCCACGGGGAAGCGGTGGAGGGAAAAACCGTTACCCGGCAGCAGGCCTTGGAGCAGCTGAAAATGCTTTCCGCCATGACGATTGCGGAACGCATGCGCGTTCCCGGCCTGCCGCCCGCCCGCGCGATGCATTATCCCCACGGCCTGTGCATCCTGATCACGGCCATGGATCTGTGTGGGTTTGATGAAATAACAATATCTGGAAAAATCAATTTGGACGGGTATCTGATGAATATTGACAGGGAGGAATGAACATGGCCATGGAACTGAAAAACCGGAAAGACATGGACCCCAAATGGCAATGGCGGCTGGACCACATTTTTGCCACCGAAGAAGCCTATGAGCAAGCATACGCCGAAGCAGAGAAAGCCATTGAGAAAATGACCGCCTGGCAGGGAAAAGTCGGCGAAAACCCGCGACAGGCTATCCGCGACGCGGACGCGCTGGAGCTGCAATTGGATCATCTGGCCGCCTACGCCCTCATGCACAAGGACGAGGACAGCGGCGACCCGGAACGCCAGGCCCGTGCGGCGAAATTCCAATCCCTGGCTGTGAAGGCCGGAGCGGCCACCTCTTTTCTGAATCCTGAATTGCTGGCCTTGCCGGAAGCGGAATTAAAGGCGATGCAAAATGATCCGGATTTCGCCGATTACAGCGAATCCATCCGCCTGCTGCTGCTGGAAAAGCCCCACACCCTGCCCGCCGAGCAGGAAAAGCTGCTGGCCCAGGCGGGCGACGTGATGAGTGTGCCCGGCGAAGTGTTCGGCATGTTCAACAACGTGGATCTGCCCCTGCCCGTTGTGACCGATGAGAACGGCGAAAAGGTACAGCTGACCCACGGCAATTACGGCCCCCTCATCCGCAGCCAGAAACGGGAAGTGCGCAAGGAAGCCTTTGAGGGCATGATGGGCACCTTTGAAAAGTTTGGCTCCACCCTGACCGCCATGTACGCGGGCGCGGTCAAGCGCGCGGTATTCATGGCCCGCGCCCGGCATTACGATTCCGCCCGCCAGGCGTCGCTGGCCCCCCGCGAAATCCCGGAGAACGTATATGACAATCTGTTGACTGAGGTCGAAAACGCCCTTCCCGCCATGACGGAATATATGAATCTCCGCAAAAAGAAGCTGGGCGTGGACGACCTGCACTTGTACGACCTGTACGTGCCCATGATCAGCGACTACGACATGAAGCTGACCTTCCCCGAAGCCTTTGAGTTGGTCTGCGAAGGGCTGGCTCCCCTGGGCGAGGAATACATCGCCAAGCTGCGGGAAGGCTACGCCAATGGCTGGATGGACGTGTATGAAAACAAGAACAAGCGCAGCGGCGCTTACTCCTGGGGCTGCTATGGCGTGCATCCCTTCGTCCTGCTGAACCACACGGACGATTTACTGGGAGCCATGACCATCGCCCATGAGCTGGGCCACAGTATGCACACCTATTACAGCAACCAGGCCCAGCCCTTCGTGAAGTCCAACTATTCCCTGTTCGTGGCGGAAGTGGCCTCCACCTGCAATGAAGTGCTGCTGATGCGTCACCTGATGAAGAAGCACAAGGACGATCCCAAGGCTGCCGCCTTCCTGTGCAACCAGTTGCTGGAAGAATTCCGCACCACCGTGTTCCGTCAGACCATGTTCGCTGCCTTTGAAAAGGAAGCCCACGCCATGTACGAGCGGGGCGAAGCGCTGACCAAAGATGCCTTGAGCCAGATGTATTACAAGCTTAATGAAAAGTATTATGGCGGCGGATGCGTCGTGGACGAGCTGATTTCCGCAGAGTGGATGCGAATTCCCCACTTCTATCGCAACTTCTACGTGTACCAGTACGCCACCGGCTTTTCCGCCGCCGTGGCCATCGCCACCCGTATCCTGAACGAAGGCGAACCCGCCGTGAAGGATTACAAGCGCTTCCTCTCCGCCGGGTGCTCCGTGCCTCCCATTGAGGCGCTGCGCTTCGCCGGCGTGGACATGGAAAAGCCCGACGCGGTGAAGGACGCCATGAAGGTGTTTGCGCAAACCGTGGAGGATTTGCAGAAGCTGATATAAAAGAAAACTGGGGGAAACCGCTCTTTGAAAGCCTCATCCGGCCCTACGGGCCAACATCCGAGGCTGCCGCTCGGCCTACGCTGAAAATGATCCACTGGATCATTTTCCGGGCGCTGCGGCCCCCCCTAAAGGGGAAGGCTTAGAGCGGTTTCCCCCAGACCCCCTTCCGAGAAAAACATATAAAAGTAAACGATTATGTACATGCTGCCAAAATACATGTGGATAACAAACGAACGGAATGTTTCACGTGAAACATTCCGTTTTTTTGATTGACAATCGGGTTTCCTTGTGGCAAACTTGTTTCCGTTGGGAGGGAAGAACATGCGAATCACAGGTCTGCGGCTGAGGGATTTTCGGGGGTATCAGCAGGTGCTGCTGACGCCGCCGGAGGGCGTGACCATGCTGGTGGGCGAAAACGGCGCGGGGAAAACCAACTTGCTGGAAGCTGTTCACCTTTGCTGTGTCGGCCGCAGCCACCGCACCTCCCAGGACAAGGAAATGATTCGCAAGGGTCAGGAAACCGCCGCGGTACAGTTGACAGTTGAGAAAAACGACGGTCGGCATGAAGTGGGCGTGCGGCTGTTTGAGAACGCGCGAAAAAGAAAAGTTGTATTTGTGAATGGGAAAACTGCTTCGCGTCTCGGCGAGCTGATGGGACACGCGACTTGCGTGATCTTTTCGCCGGAGGACCTGTCGCTGGTCAAGGAAGGCCCGGGAACCCGCAGAAAATTTCTGGATATGCTGCTGTCCCAGCAGCAGAAAGCGTATTTTTACGCGTTGCAAACCTACACCAATGCCTTGAAGCAAAGAAATGCCTTGTTAAAGCAAGGCGATTTACGGCAACTTCAAGCCTGGGATGATCAATTGGCGCTCTCCGCCGCGCCGGTGGTCCGGCTCCGCAGGGCCACCTGCGAACAGCTGCACCAGAAAGCACAGATACATTATCGGTATATCGGCGGCAGGGATGAAGAAGTCTTCTCCATGGTATATCGTGGGCCGCTGGCTGATAGCACGAACATCGGGGAAGACATGCTGAAAGGTCTGCGGGAAACCCGGGATGAGGACATCCGCCGTCAAACCACCAGCTTCGGCCCGCACCGGGATGAAATCGAGCTGACCCTCAGCGGGGAATTGCTGAAAGCCTTCGGCTCCCAGGGCCAGATGCGTACGGCTGCCTTATCCATGAAGCTGGCGGCGTTTGATCTTCTGGAAGCTGTTCAGGGGGAACCGCCGCTGCTGCTGCTGGACGACGTGCTCAGTGAGCTGGACCCGGACCGCCGCCGCCGCCTGATCGCGCGGATCGGCCGGGCGCAGGCGCTGCTTACCTGTACCGATCCAACCGATTATATCGGCGCAAGGCCTGCCTGTGTGCTGCGGGTGCAAGATGGGACGATCACTCAGGAAGAATAAAAAGGAACCGTCTCCGATAAACAGAAACGGTTCCTTTTTTCGTTGGTTACACCGCTTTTTCGGCGGTAATGGCGACTGTAATTACTTTTGCATTTTGACAAGCGGCGAGCATCTTTTCGTTCATCGGCTGAACGACCATTTCACCGGGGGTAAGAATCATTTTCCGGAGGGAAGAAATGACTTTTCCGTCCGCATATACGGTCAAATAATGATCGCGGTACACCTTGTCAGGCCGGAACATCAGATTGACTTCCTTCAATCCCTCTTCTACAATGATCTTTTGCGGTACAATACCGCGCACACCTGCGCCGTCTTGAACGGCAATTTCATGCCCTGTACGCCGTTCGCCTTTGGCGTATCGTGCGGCCATTTCTCCGGCACGGAAGGATTCGTTGCTCACATGGTCTACCAGGTCATGCACGTGCAGCACGTTGCCGCAGGCGAAGATGCCGGGGACGCTGGTTTCCAGCGTATCGCTGACCACCGCGCCGCTGGTGACAGGAGACATCTCCACCCCGGCTCCTGCCGACAACTCGTTTTCGGGAATCAGACCGACGGACAGCAGCAGGGTGTCACATTCAAATTCGATTTCTGTGCCGGGGATCGGTTTGCGGTTTTCATCCACCTTCGCCACGGTGACGCCGGTGAGGCGCTCTTTTCCGTGAATGTCGATGACGGTATGGCTGAGATACAGCGGAATGTCATAGTCCTGCAGGCACTGAACAATGTTCCGGTTCAGGCCGCTGGAATAGGGCATCAGCTCCACGCAGGCCAGCACCTTCGCCCCTTGCAGCGTCATGCGGCGGGCCATGATAAGACCGATGTCACCGCTGCCGAGGATAACGACTTTGCGTCCTGGCATATATCCTTCCAGATTCACGAATTTCTGCGCGGTGCCTGCGCTGTAAATGCCCGCACAGCGGGTGCCGGGAATTGCCAGCGCCCCGCGGGGGCGTTCACGGCAGCCCATGGCCAGCACTACGGATTTAGCCTGGAATACCTGCAAGCCGTTTTCCCGGCTGACAGCGGTCACGCGCTTATCGCCGCTGACGTTCAGGACGGTCACACCCGTGCGAATGTCGATCCCCATTTCATTGGCAGTGTCAATATCGCGCTGCGCGTATTCCGGGCCGGTCAGCTCCTCGTTAAAACGATGCAGGCCGAACCCGTTGTGAATGCACTGACGCAGAATTCCGCCCGGATGATCTTCGCGCTCCAGAACAATCAGGCGGTCAACACCCGCTTTTTTTGCTGAAATAGCGGCCGCCAGTCCAGCGGGGCCCGCGCCGATGACCAAAACATCGACCTGAATTGTCAGTTCACTCATGGCGCTCACTCTCCTTTGCGATTTCATCCAATGTACCGACCAGCAGCTTACTGTTTCCTCCGCATTTGGTAATATCCAATGGCGAACAATGCAGCTCCTCGCAGAGAATCTCCAATACCCTGGGGGAGCAGAAACCGCCTTGACAGCGCCCCATGCCCGCACGGGTGCGGCGTTTCACACCGTCGATGGATTTTGCGCCGACCGGACGGCGAATGGCATCACGGATTTCAGCCTCTGTTACCACTTCGCAACGGCAGACGATACGCCCGTAATTGGCGTCCTTACGGCACGCTTCGGCTCGTTCTTTCTCGTTCATCGCGGCAAAGGGTTTGAGCAAGGGAACGGGGGCACGGAAGAAGCGAGCCGCAGGCAGCTTGAGATGTTCTGCGACCAGTTCTCCCAGCTCCTCAGCAATGGCGGGAGCGGCGCTGAGACCGGGGCTTTCAATGCCGATGGCTTCAAAGGCGTTATCCGGCGCGCCATGAACCGGGCCGATGATAAAATCGTCTGTTGCGGGATGGGCGCGTACGCCTGAGAAGGTGGTGATGACAGGGCGCGTGGTCACCTTGGGCCAGGTCAGGCGGCATTTGTCCAATACAAAGTCCAGCCCCTGACGGGTCGTGCGGGTGTCGGTGCCGTCCTCGATGTTCTCAGCGGATGGGCCAAGCAGCGCGTTTCCGTGGGCGGTGGGAGAAATCAGCACACCTTTGCCCATCTTTCCAGGTACCTGGAACATGGTACGGGTAAAGGGACATTTCACCGTTGAATCCAGCAGATAGTATTCGCCGCGGCGGGGAATAATCGTTATCGGTTCGTCGGAAATCTGGTTGTGAATGTTCGCTGCACCGATGCCCGCGCAGTTGACAAAGGCCCTTGTTTCGATCACTCCGTCCGGCGTCTCCAGATGCCACGTATCATGATCTTCATAAACCTTGGATACAGGGCAATTGAATTTGAATTCCACACCGTTCTGGGCCGCGTGGTAGCTGAGCGCCAGCGTCATTTCATAAGGACTGACTACCGCGCTGGTAGGCGCGAGTAAAGCGCACAGCACGTCAGGATTGGTATTGGGTTCAAGCGCCAGGATTTCATCACGTTCAATGATGCGAAGCTCTTTCACGCCGTTTTTTTTGCCTTGTTCCAGCAGGGTATTCAGCGTGGCGCGATCTTCCTCGGTAAAGCCAATCACCAACGCGCCGATGGGCTGGTAGGGAACGCCGAGCTCCCTGGCCAGCTGAGCATACATGTTTGCGCCGCGAACATTGTAGTATGCTTTTTTTGTTCCGGGTTTCGCATCAAAACCAGCATGAACGATGCCGCTGTTTGCTTTGCTTGCGCCGTCCGCAACGTCCTCGAAGGCTTCCAATACGGCGATTTTCCCGCTGTATCTGGACAGCTTCTGCGCAAGGGCGCAGCCAATTACGCCCGCGCCAATGATAACAATATCATACATGGGTTTCTCTCCTTTATGGTTCAGGCAGTGCAGCCATGAATATCGGTTTCAGTATACCATAGAAATCATGATTTGCCCAGTCCTTTTTAAAACTTGTCCAAAAATAGAGGCTTTGATTCGGCAAGCACCTAAACTTTTATTTGAATTCCAGCTTTCTGACGTTTCGCAATAGATTATTCATATATTTGGATTATATTATTATTGGTGAATAAATTTGTTTCACGTGAAACATTAAGAGATAGAAAGAGGATGAATGAAAATGAAGAATCCACAGATTTTCGCCTTTGCCGACGAAGCAAGCCCCATGATAGACAATCAGATCAAAGCGATGCTGCGGAACGGACTCCAGGGACTGGAAATCCGATCAGTGGATGGAGAAAATGTATCCGGCATCACGATAGCAAAAGCCAAAGAAGTATATCAGAAAATCAATGATGCCGGGCTCAGTGTATGGAGCATTGGGTCCCCAATTGGAAAAATAGATATTATCAAGGACAGCTTTTCAGAACACCTGGACGTGCTGAAAAGAACAATTGACATCGCCCATGAAATGAAGTGCGGCAATATTCGCATGTTCTCCTTCTATCTTCCCAAAGATCAGGAGCCGGGTTTCTTTAAAAATGAAGTGATGGACCGCCTGCATCAGATGGCCGAAATGACTGCTGGCAGCGGCGTTCAGCTTTGCCATGAAAACGAAAAGGGTATTTACGGCGACAATGCCGTACGCTGCTGTGAAATTCTTTCGGAAGTGCCGGAAATCGCTGGCGTATTTGACCCGGCCAACTTTGTCCAGTGCGGGCAGGATACGCTTGAAGCATGGAAGCTGCTGAAAAATCATATCAAATATCTTCATATTAAGGACGCGATGTTTGCGGACGGCAGCGTGGTTCCCGCGGGAAAAGGAGAGGGAAATGTTCCTGCGATCGTGAAGGCGTACATGGAAATGGGCGGCGTCTGCATGACGGTGGAGCCGCATCTCAAGGTCTTTGGCGGATTGAAGGCCCTTGAGCGCGAAGGGGAAGAAACCAGGATGGGCAGCCGGTACGTTTTTGAAACGAACGATGAAGCCTTCGACGCGGCCTGCGCCGCGCTTCGTGCAATTCTCGCGGAATAATTGTTTCACGTGAAACAATTGCTATATACGGGAAAAGAGCCGCATTGGGAAGGGCGGCTCTTTTTCCATGAAAACTTCTGTCTGTTCATTGACTTCAATCTGGCAATATGATAAACTGGAACACGAATTTTCGGAAAGGAAAGGGAACCTATGAAAGACTTGATCAATCAGCTTCTTCGCGGCGTGGTCATCGGCGTTGCGAACATCATTCCCGGCGTGTCCGGCGGCACGATGATGGTGAGCATGGGCATATACGACACCCTGATTCACTGTATCACGCATCTGTTCAAGGAGTTCAAGAAAAGCATCCTGACGCTGCTGCCCTATGCGATTGGGATGCTGGTGGGCATCCTGGCGCTGGCCAGCGTGATCAGCTGGGGATTGGAATACTATCCGCTGCCCACCAACACCCTGTTCATCGGCTTGATCCTGGGCGGTCTGTCTCCGCTGCTGAAAAAGATCGACAAAAAGAAAATCAACGCGGCGGCGATCATTGCCTTTGTGCTGCTGTTCGCGCTGATCATCTGGATGGGCTTTCAGAACAAGGACAGCATCCAGAACGCCGATACCATTGATATGAATGTGGGCCAGATGCTGCTGATGGTGGTGATGGGCGTGATCGCTTCGGGCACCATGATCATTCCCGGTGTATCGGGCAGCCTGGTGCTGATGCTGCTGGGCTATTACAAAGCGGTGACCGGCGCGCTGAAAACCGTGGCTTCCGGTCTGGTGCATTTTGATTTTGCCGCGCTGGGTCAACCGCTGCTGATGCTGATCCCCTTTGTTATCGGCATCGTGCTGGGCATCTTTGGCGTAGCGAAGGCCATCGAATGGCTGACCTCCAAATATCCAACTGCCACCTATTGCGGCGTGCTGGGGTTGGTGGTGGCGTCCCCGATTTCCCTGCTCATTCAGACGGATATGTCGGGCGCTTCCTTCGTTATTGTGCTGATCAGTGTTGCCACCTTCCTTGTCGGTTTCGTGTCCGCGTTCCTGCTGGCGCGGGGAAGTAAAGAATAATTTAGATGAAGAGTTCAGGAGATACGTTTCCTGGGCTCTCTTCTTAGAATGAGGTTGGGAAATGGCGAATATCCATGAATATCTGATTTGGCGCGGAGACGTGCCGTTTACTGTTTCGCCGTTCAATGAAGTGGATGCCCTGGTGCTGTCTGAGCTGGTCTACACGGATTTTCACGGCGTATTGCCCGGAGAAGGGGAACGCATCACTGTCGAGGAAGCGCGCCGCCTGTTCTGGCAAAAGCATACCCGGGAAGAAATCATGGCCCAGGATTCCTATACCAAGACGGCGCCTTTTCTGATGGACGAAATGGCAGGAAAAGGACGATTCGGCGGCACGGTGATGGCGGACTATTATGATGTGATTGATACGAACGTCGATGTACAGCTGGCCGCGCTGACCTTTTATCTCCCGGACGGAACGGCGTTCGTCGCTTTCCGCGGCACGGATGATACGGTGGTAGGATGGAAAGAGGACTTTAACCTGAGCTATATGCCCGAGACCGAAGGCCAGCGCCGGGCGGCGGAATATCTGAACCGGCATTTCAGCGGCCAGAACATGCACATCCGGGTGGGTGGCCATTCCAAAGGCGGCAACCTGGCGATGTACGCCGCGGTGTGCGCGGAGAAAGCGGTGCGCGACCGCGTGATCGCGGTGTACAACAACGATGGCCCCGGCTTCCTGAAAGAGTTTACGGAAACGGACGCCTACCGCGAGATGCTCCCTCGCATCATCTGCACGGTGCCGGAAAAAGCGGTGATCGGCACGCTGCTCAGCAGCAAGGCGTTTCAGCATGTGGTCAAAAGCACCGCGTCCGGCATCTACCAGCACGATGGCTTTTCCTGGAATGTACTGGGCAATCATTTCGTGGAGGTGGATCGCCGCAGTGACAGCAGCATGGCGTTGGAAAGCACGCTGCATCAATGGCTGGCCGAGCAGAGCGAAGAAAAACGCCGCACGTTTGTGAATACGCTGTTCGGCTTGCTGGAATCCACCGGGCGTACCACGTTTGGAGAAATCAAGAGCGATTTGCCGGGTTCGCTGGCCAGCATGTGGAAGATGCTGGAAACAATGAAAAAGGAGCAGCGGGAAGTCGTTTGGAACATGATCATGCAGTTTATTGCCGCAGGCGGTGACACAATCCTTCAGGAAATGAGAAAATTCCTGTTGGGTAAGCTCGGAAATTTTTCGCTGCCGAAAACCGGGAATGAAACCAAACCGGAGGGAAACGCATGATTCGCCTGATCGCCACCGACTTGGATGGTACACTGCTCACACCCGATCATCAGCTGCCATCTGGGATCTTTGACATGATCCGCGCGCTGCGGCAAAAAGGCGTGCGGTTCGCCGCGGCCAGCGGGCGGCAGTACGGCAATGTGAAGCGGCTGTTCGCGGAGGAAGCGGCCGGAATGGATTTCATCTGCGAAAATGGCGCGTATGTGGTCACCCGGGGAAAAGGACGCGCAAGCTGGTTCCCTCCGGAAATGGCAAAGGAAATTGCGCGCGATATTCTGGATGCGGGCATGGAATTGCTGATCAGCGCGCCGGAAACGAGCTATGTGCTGTCTGCCGCCAGCCGAGAATATACTGACGCGATTGTGTATCTGGTTCGCAACACGGTCACGGTCATCGAGGATGTATCCTCCATTGCCGGTGAATGCATCAAAATATCCGGCTTTCATCCAGAGGGCATCACGGATATGGCCCCGCCGCTTCAAGCAAAATGGGGCGGAAAGCTGCATTGTGACATAGCGGGCCGGGATTGGCTGGACTTCACCCTGGTCAATAAAGGGGACGGCATCCGATCCTTGTCCGATGCGCTCAATATTCCCCTTGCAGATATTGCTGCCTTCGGCGATCAGTTCAACGATGACAGCATGCTCCAGTTGGTGGGGCATCCCTACATCATGGCAAGTGCTCCGGAACCACTTTTGAAAAAGGGGTACGCCGTTTGTGAGCGGGTGATGGATACCCTTTCGGATCTGCTGCGTTCCATGGACGCTTCATCCTGCTAACAGTTTTATCCTCAAGGAAGTACATGAAAGCCAGCAATGAGGATACGCTGGGACTGTTCGCCCCAGACCCGAACCAGGGTCCTGAGGACCCTGGCCCCACAACTGGCGAATTATCCTGGTTGGGTAAAGCAGGCAAGCTCCGCCTGGCGCGCTGGGGTTACGAAAAGTTTGAAGGTTTCTGGCCCAAGAAACACACCGGCGTCAAGTCAGGTTTTCGCGTTCCTCCCCGTTTCTGCGGAAACCAAGCTGATTTACCAAATCATGTTTTTTCCGCTATTGGAGTCCAGAGGATGAAATCCTTTGGTGCAGGGGTACGGGGGCCGCATAGGCCCCTGCCTCGTCGTAACCCTTTGCAACATGGCCGTTATCATTTTAAAAGATGAATGGCATAAAAAGCGCGAAAAAAAGACCGCCGCGGCGGTCTTTTTTCATGCACAGCTTTACGCTTTTTCAAAACGGATCACGTTCCAGCTCAGCGCGGGGATCTTGATTTCGGCTTTGCCGCCGTCCACCTTGCCGCCGGGGCCGACGGAGGGAGCCACGTTGCCGGGGTTTTCTTCGGTGTTGACGGCCTTCACGTCGTCGTGATGCAGCAGGATGTGTTCTTTCAGCTTCAAATTGCCGAAGGAGCGCAGGTCGATGTCCAGACAGAAATCGTCGGTCATGTCGCGGTTCACGCAGAACACGGTCACGCTGCCGTCGTCATCCTGGGTGGCGGTGGCGTCGATCAGCGGCACGCCCTCGTAGTCCTTGCAGTCATAGACCGGCGTGTCCACGATGGCCTGCAGGGCGGTGCCCCGGCCGTAGCGGCTGGCGTGCATGTAGGGATAGAAGATGGTCTGGGCCCAGCATCCGCCGCCGGTGCGGGTCATGATCGGCGCGATCACGTTCACCAGCTGGGCCAGGCAGGCCACCTTCACCCGGTCGGCGTTGCGCAGGAAGGTGATCAGCATGGAGCCCACCAACAGCGCGTCCTCGAAATTGTACACATCCTCCAGCAGCGGCAGGGCGGGCCCCCACTTTTCCCGCTTCCAGATTTCCTTGTCCTGTTCGCTGGAGTGATACCACACGTTCCATTCATCGAAGGACAGATTGATCTGCTTTTTGCTGTGCTTCTTGCCCTTCACCGCGTCGCAGATGGCGACCACGGTGTGGATGAAATCGTCCAGGTCCATGCTGCGGGCCAGGAAGCCGGGGGTGTCGTTGGTGGGATTGCCGTAGTAGCGGTGCAGGGAAACATAATCAATGTTCTCATAGCACTCGTTCAGCATTTGCAGCTCCCAGTCCCCGAAGGTGGGCATCTGGTAGGAGGAAGAACCGCAGGCGACCAGCTCGATGGAGGGATCGACCCACTTCATCATTTTGGCGGCTTCGTTGGCGACGCGGCCATATTCCACCGCGGTTTTGTGGCCCATCTGCCAGGGGCCGTCCATTTCGTTGCCCAGGCACCACAGCTTGATGCCGAAGGGCTCCTTCGCGCCGTTCTGGATGCGCATATCGGAGAACTTGCTGCCGCCCTTGTGGTTGGCGTATTCCACCACGTCCCGGGCGTTTTCGGGGCCCCGGGTGCCCAGGTTGATGGCGTACATCACCTGAGTGTCGGCTTTCTTCGCCCAGTCAGCAAATTCGTGCATGCCCACCGCGTTGGTTTCCGTGGTGAACCAGGCCAGGTCCAATCTCTTGGGCCGCTGATCCTTGGGGCCGACGGAGTCCTCCCAGTTAAAGCCGGACACGAAATTGCCGCCGGGATAGCGCACCACCGGCACGCCGATTTCACGTACCTTTTCCAGCACATCCCTGCGGAAGCCCTGCTCGTCCGCCATGGGATGGCCCGGCTCGTAAATGCCGCCGTACACTGCGCGGCCCAGGTGCTCGATAAAGGAACCGTACATCCGCGGGTCAATGGGTCCGACGCGGTAGCTCTTATCCAGGGTCATGGAAGCCTTTTTCATGGTCGTGTCTCCTTTAAACATTCATTTGTTTTTCCAGGATGTCATTTCCATTATAGCATGACGGGCGGTCAAGTCAAGCGCGGAAAGCCATGCTGCGAAAAATTCCCCGGAACATAAGAAAACAGTTGCATTTCCCCCGCCTGACATGATATACTAAGACGGTTGGTTCAGTATTATTATATCCGAACAGGAGGAACAGTGTCACATGCAATACACCAAGGAAGTTGAAGACATGGTTTGTGTTGCCAAAGGCCCGAACCATGGCCCCGCTCCGATTCCTGAAGAAGGAAAATGGATTCAAGCCAAGGAAATCAAGGACATTTCCGGTTACACCCACGGCATCGGCTGGTGCGCTCCCCAGCAGGGCGCGTGCAAGCTGAGCCTGAACGTGAAGAACGGCGTCATCGAAGAAGCCCTGGTGGAAACCATCGGCTGCTCCGGCATGACCCACTCCGCCGCCATGGCCAGCGAGATCCTGCCCGGCAAGACCATCCTGGAAGCGCTGAACACCGACCTGGTGTGCGACGCCATCAACACCGCTATGCGCGAGCTGTTCCTGCAGATCGTGTACGGCCGCACCCAGTCTGCCTTCTCTGACGACGGTCTGCGCGTCGGCGCGGGCCTGGAAGACCTGGGCAAGGGCCTGCGCTCCATGGTGGGCACCATGTACGGCACCAAGGCCAAGGGCACCCGTTATCTGGAAATGACCGAAGGCTATGTGGTCAAGATGGCCCTGGACAAGGACGACCAGGTGTGCGGCTATCAGTTCCTGAGCCTGGGCAAGATGATGGACGCCATCAAGAAGGGCATGAGCCCC
>ONRC01000050.1 GCA_900320085.1 uncultured Eubacteriales bacterium | reverse complement strand
GGCTCTTTTTTGATTTAATTTGTGCCCCCAATAACCATATTGGAGCAAAATCAGAACTGTTGCTTGTCGTTCTTTGATTTCCGCAGCAGCTTTGAAAAACCAAAGCCGCCGTTTCTTTTTATCTTCTAATGAAATGACGCGGTATCACTGTTAAAAGCGGCGGCTAAAAGGAGGTAGCCGCCATGAAGCACATACCATATCGACAAAATCCGACGGTCATTGACACATCAAAAAAAGCCCGACCACCGCCGGGGAAAACTACGTCTATCAATATGAACTGTCTAATCATCTGAATACCGCTTACAATACGATACCGAGTTCTTTGGCGAAGACATGGGCACCGCCATCATCAAGTTCGAGCCCTGCAACACCGGCTGGTTCATCCGCGAAATCACGGAGACCTACGAGGATGGCTCCTATATCAGCGCGTTCTATAACCGCACTGGCAACGGAAAGCTTTCCTATTACCGCGCCAGCGAGTATTTCCAAGAGAGTTCTCACAGTTCAAGTGGTTCAGTGTCTTATTCAAGTAGTTCTGGGGGTTACTACCTTAATACTAAATCACGTATATACCATAGATCATCATGTTTTCATTTGGATAATGCGAATTTAAATGCATTACACTGGATACCATATTCTGATGTAAGTACATTGCGAGGTAAATATTATCCATGTTCAGACTGTAATCCCTAGAATTTTAAATTGATCCTTTGTTATGAAAATCCCTTGTTTTTACGAACAAGGGATTTCATATTGGAAAATTACAAGTAATAAAGGAAAAATAATTTAGAGCAAAAAACGAAATAAAAATGAAATGCTTTCTTAACTTGTGCTTGACATTCGTAACAATCCGCTATATAATGTATCTGTGTGGAGAAAATGGCAAAACCAACGCAAACATTTTTTCCCCTTTCTAAACAGGTATACAGGTTCCTCGTATTTTCAGGTTACGAGAGAAAGCCATGTTTACTGCAAAAGGAGATGTACATATGAAAAGAGCTATTGCATTTTTGTTAGCCTTGGCGCTGATCTCCTCTGCCGCTGTTGCTTTTGCCGGGTCGATCGGCATGGAAGAGGTGGGTTCGCAGAACGAAATCACCGACTTTCCCGACCTGGGCATCTTTGCCGTCCTGCGGGCGTCCGTGCCGGATGAGTTCGGCCGCGTCACCGTGTCTCTGAGCGAACCGGTGGACAGGCTGTGGGCCAACTGGATGGGCAGCAACGAAAATCCGGAGGAGCTGTTTCTGGACGAAAACCTGACGACGAGGCTGTACACCAAGGGCCACCCGTACCAGGTTGGCGCCATGCCCCCTACGAACGCGGCGCTGTTCCGGCAGGAAACATCCAAGCGCTATGTCATTGAGTTCGGCGCGCTGGATTCCCAGATCAAATGGCGCACCATTCAGGCCACGAATGACGCCGGGCATGGCGACTGCGTCACGGTTGAGCTGCCCCACTGGATTCTGTTCCGTATTTCCGATGACGTGGTTTTCGGCGAGTACAGCGACAAGCTGAACTGCACCGATATCCATGTGCCCAATGGATTCCGGCTGCAAAAAGTGGATGGCTACGCCGTATCCTGGCGGTATGGTTCCAATGGGTCGGACGGATCGCCCAACCTGGCTTACATCACGCTGCAAAAGGGCTATATCGTGATTTACAGCCGCAGCGGAAAGATTCAGTATGTGACCAGCTACAGCCCGGATTTGAAGGTATTCGGCGTGGACGTGGGATCCAGCTCGGCGGAAAACGATCCGGGCCAGGTGCTGTCCGCCTATGATGTGCCCGCCAGGATCTCCGAATACAAGGATTTGCCCGAACTGCCGCCGATTTACACCTTCGCGGATCTGGACGCAGTCGGCTCCAAGGACGGAAAATCCATCACCGTTTTCCTCAGCAGGCCGGTGGACCACATCTGGGCCAACTGGATGGGAAAGGATGAGCATCCGGAAGAGCTGAAGCTGGATTCCAACCTGCGGGCCACTTACTCCACCGAAGGCCACAAGTATCAGGTGGGCACCAAGTGGGTCGGAAACTATGAGTATGACGAAAAAGGTCCCCGTCAGGAAATCGTCTGGGGCGCGTATCCCTCCTATATCAGTTGGGCCACCAACCAGGTCAGGCGCCTGAACGATCCCGACGACCTCATCCGCGTGGTGCTTCCGCATTGGGAATTGCAGGAGATCAGGACCGGCCTTGTGGTCAAGGAATACAGCGATAAGCTGAACTGCACCGACATCCATGTGCCGGCAGGATACAAGCTGGTGAAAAAGACAGGCTACGCGGTGGCGTACAACCCCAAAGGCGCGGGCTCCGACGGCTCGCCGAACCTGGCCTACATCACCGAGCAGAACGGCTTCACCGTGATTTACAACCGCGCCGGAAAAATCGTAAGCATCATCAAGCAGATTCCGCAAAGCCATTTGTTCGGCTCTCGTACAGGCACCGCCACGGTGCGCTATCAGCTGAGCGAATTCGGCAAGTGGTACGTCAGCGACGTCACCGAGGTCTATCCCAACAACCGCTCCATCACCGCCGTTTACAGCCGCTATGGCAACGGCAAGCTGGCGGACTGCCAGGTGTCCGACTTCTGATCCATTATCAATAAATAACGGCTCAATGCAAAAGTTTTGTGGGGGGGAACCGCTCTTTGGATGCCAAAGAGCGGTTCCCCCCCACACCCCCCTCCGAGAAAGCAATCAAAGATTTGATAAACGCTGAGCTTCCTTCTCTAATGCTTTACGGAGGAAAGAGCCATGGATTGATTGGTTATCCCCACAAGATTTTGTATTGAATCAAAATAACTGCCCCCCGCCTTGATTTCAGGGCGGGGGGTTTGTATTCATGTGCGGGGTATCGTTATTGCGTCACGGTAACAGCGCAATCGCCCAGCGTCCCGGCGGACACCTTCCCGTTCAGGGTTACATTGGTGCCGATGGCCAGGGCTGACGAATCAGAAGCGGCAGAAAAGGGAATCTCCCAGGAGCCGTCATAGTAAGGGTCCTGCAGGACGCCGGGCCCGGCGATGCGGCCGTAAGCGGTGAAGGTCTTGCCCTCAAACGCCTCCGACCGGTACATGATATTCAGCACCTGCACCCGCTCCAGCGTGTCGCTCATGGCCAGCATATGCAGCTCCGCCGCCGCACCGGTGTACGTTTTCACCGTGCTCACGTCGGCGTCCTTGATCCAGTAGCCGTCCAGGGCAGCAGCCTCGTCCTTGGCGAAGGTGCCCGATACCGTAATCAGCGAGCCCGGCGCAGGCAAGTTTTTTGTGTCCTTCGGCACAAATTCCCATTGCCAGTCGCAGCACTGCGTATTGTCCAGATACCCCCATACATAGTAGCGGGTACGGTCATTGAAAGCGTCCTGAAGAACGGCGAACACCCCGTTTTTCGTTACAGGCGCATTCTCGTACTGGGAGCCGTAATCGTTGTAGAAGATGTTCTGATACAGCACGTATTCCGCCTGGTTGATAATGACGGGGATTTCCGCCGTTGTTTGGACACCCGCGCTGTCGGCGGTGTTCCCGCCGGAGCAGGCTGTGCACAGAAAAACAATCATCAGGAGCAATACAACGGAGAAGCGTTTTTTGTGTTTCATTTTTTCACGCCTTTCTGCGGTTCACGCCCAGCCGGGCCAGGAGAGAGAAAACGAGGAACGCGGCGATGTCCACCGCCACGATGGTGGAGCCCACGGGCGTGCTGCCCAGGATGGATACCAGCATCCCAATCAGCGCGCAGCTGACGGACAGGATGGCCGAGCAGATGGTGACGCCTTTGAAGGAACGGAACAGCCGCATGGCGCTGACCGCCGGGAAGATGATCAGGGCGGAGATCAGCAGCGAGCCCACCAGGTTCATGGCCAATACGATGATCACCGCCACCACCACGGCGATCAGCAGGTTGTAGGCTTCCGCCCGCACGCCCGCCGCCCGGGCGAAATCCTCGTCAAAGGTGACGGCGAAAATCTTGTTATAAAACAGCAGGAAGATCACCACCACCGCCACGGACAATCCGATGCACAGCCACACCTCCACCTGGGTCAGTGTGAGGATGGAGGTGGAGCCGAACAAACTGGTGCACACGTCACTGGACACATTGCTGGAGGTAGGGAACAGATTCAGCAGCATGTAACCGATCGCCAGCGCGCCGACGGAAATCATGGCAATGGCGGCGTCGCCCTTGATCTTCGCGTTTTGCCCCGTGCGCAGAAGCAGCACGGCGCACAGAACCGTGACCGGCAGCACGAACAGCATTTCGTTCGTCAGCCGCAGCACCCCCGCAATCGCCATGGCCCCGAAGGCCACGTGGGAAAGGCCGTCGCCGATGAAGGAAAAGCGCTTGAGCACCAGCGTCACCCCCAGCAACGACGAGCACAGCGCGATCAGCGTGCCCACGATGAGGGCGTATTGGACGAAGGGCATGGACAGATACATCTGCAATTGCTGAAAAACGCTCATGCTTCCTTCCCTCCTTCCGCGTCAAGGAAACGCCGGGCGGCGGCGCTGCGGACATATTCCGCCGTGGGGCCGAAAAACATTTCATGGCCCACGTGCAGGATGTGGCTGGCATAGCGCACCGCCGCGCCGATGTCGTGGGAGATCATGATGATGGTGACATGCTCTTCATGATTCAGTGTTTCGATCAGCTGATACATTTCCTGGGTCACCTTGGGGTCCAGACCGGACACCGGCTCGTCCAGCAGCAGAATCTTCCGTGTGGCGCACAGGGCCCTTGCCAGCAGCACCCGCTGCTGCTGCCCGCCGGAGAGCGCCCGGTAGCAGCGCCCGGCAAAGGGGGTGACACCCATTTTCTCCATGTTTTCCTTTGCCAGCTGTTTTTCGCTGCGGCTGTAAAAGGGCCGAAGGCCCGCCCGCGCCTGGCACCCGGACAGCACGATCTCCCACACAGTGGCGGGGAAATCCTTCTGCGCCGCTGTCTGCTGGGGCAGGTAGCCGATCTCGTTGGCGCTCAGTCCGTCACCGAAGGTGATGGTTCCGCCCAGCGGCTTTTGCAGGCCCAGGATGGTTTTCATCAGCGTGGATTTGCCCGAGCCGTTTTCGCCTACAATGCACAGGTAATCACCGCTGTTTACAGTGAAGCTTATATCGGATAAGATGGCCTGTCCCTCGTAACCCAGGGACAGGTTTTCAATCGTTAATTGTGGCATACATGTTCACCCCGTTCAGTTCAGCGCGTCCCGCAGGACGTGGAGGTTTTCTTCCATGATGCCCAGGTAACTGGCCCCGGCCTGCGCGTCCCGCCCGGTGACGCCCTGCATGGAATTCAGGGACAGAATCATCTGATTCCTGCTTTGGGTCGCGTTCACCACGGTTTCCGCGATGCGGGTCTTGGGATTTTCGATGGTCAGCACGGCGGGCAAGCTCAGTTCATCCACCTTCCGAGCCAGGAACAGGATGGTCTGGAAGCTGGCCTCTGTTTCGGCGGAGCACCCGGCGAAAGCGGCGTAATAAGTCAAACCGTAGTCATCCGCCAGGTAACGGAAGGGGAAGCGGTCGCCGAACAGAATGGTTTTATAAGTGGCGGCGTTCACCGTCTCCGCGTACTGCGCGTCCAGGGCTTGCAGCTTTTCGATATAGTTCTTTGCGTTGGTACGATACAGGTCGGCTTGCTCGGGGTCAAGACCGGCGATGGTGTCGGCAATGACCTGAACCAGTTTTTCCGCGTTCCGCAGGCTCAGCCACACATGTTCGTCTGCTTCGGCTTCTTCCTCTTCTCCTTCTTCTTCCTCAGCCTCCATGCCCTCCGCGATTTCCTCTTCCTTCACATCGTCGCCCAGGGCGTCCAGCAGGTTGAGGACAGTCATGTTTTCGTTTTGTGCTGTTTTCAGCACGTCCTCCGTCCATGCGTCGCTTTCGCCGCCCACGAAAATGAACAGGTCACACTGCGCGATGGTCAGGATATCCTGGGCGGTGGGCTGAAAGTTGTGCAGATCCACGCCGGAATCCAGCAGCATGATCACTTCCGCGCCTTGATCGCCGACGATCTGCCGGACCCAGTCATAGATCGGAAAAATAGTGGTAACGATTTTGAACGGGTTTTCCTCGGCAAGCACAATAGGCATGGATAACGTAAAAGATAAGGCCAGCAGCAAAGCAAGCAGCTTTTTCATTATGAAATTCCTCCAATTGATTTTCTATTTTTTTCCATTTTCAGAGCAGAAAAAAACAAGGCAACAGAAAAATAGAAAAAGAATGATTGGTTACGCCAACAAATCTTCTTTTTCGCGCTTTTCCATTCCTTGCGTCAAAAGAAAATCAATTGTTCAATTGTACCTTCCGGCCTACCAGGGTCAGCGGCAGAGCAGACTCCTGGATGCTTTCGGCCATGCTTTCCCCGCCTTCTTGGCTGCTGCAAGCGTTCATCAGCAGCACGACGGCAAAGAAAACAAAGGACGAAAGCAGCGCCTCCGTGCGGAGCATGGCGTGGCAGACTTCGCAGCAATGCCCCCCGGGGCAGCAATGCCCGGCAGCGCTCACCAGATAGGCGGAAGAAACGGCCAGCATCAGCGCCATGCCGACGCACAGCAGCAAAGCAATCGTCCTTTTCCGGCTGCTCATGGTCATTCCCTCCCTTCTCTGTCTGTCCGTGATTGTACCACAAAATAAAAGCTTGTCAAGAAAACCGCCGTTTTTTTACATTTTCCGCCATATACGCTGTGACAACTTATGCGTGTTTCCAGTTTTATGGGGGTTTTTTCGATCGTTTGCTTGACAATATACGTTCATTCGCCGTATAATATCAGGTGGAGAAGCAGCGGAACAGTTCTTTCATTTTCCGCTCATAAAAAGAGGAGGAGTTTCCCATGGCTATTAAATTGACCATCGACGGCAACGGTGCTGTCAGCCATGTCGCGTATGCTTTCAGCGACGTAGCCGCCATCTACCCCATCACGCCGTCCTCCACCATGGCCGAGTACATCGACGAATGGGCCGCTCAGGGCCGCAAGAATCTGTTTGGTCAGCAAGTGCATGTTGCTGAAATGCAGAGCGAAGCCGGCGCGGCCGGCGCTGTGCACGGCTCTCTGGCTGCCGGTGCCCTCACCAGCACCTTTACCGCCTCCCAGGGCCTGCTGCTGATGATCCCCAACATGTACAAGATCAGCGGCGAGCTGCTGCCCGGCGTGTTCCACGTGTCCGCCCGTGCGCTGGCCGCTCACGCCCTGAGCATCTTCGGCGACCACAGCGACGTGATGGCTTGCCGCCAGACCGGTTTCGCCATGCTGGCCTCCGGTTCCGTTCAGGAAGCTCACGACATGGCCCTGGTCGCTCACCTGAGCGCCATCAAGGGCAGCGTGCCCTTCCTGCACTTCTTCGACGGTTTCCGCACCAGCCACGAGATCCAGAAGATCGACGCCCTGGAGCTGGACGAAATCGCCAAGCTGGTTGACTGGGACAAGATCGCCGAGTTCCGCGCCCGCGCCCTGAACCCCGAACATCCCCATCAGGCCGGTACCGCCCAGAACCCCGACATTTACTTCCAGAACCGTGAAGCGGCCAACAAGTATTATGAAGCCGTTCCCGAAATCGTGGAATGCTACATGAACGAAGTGGCCAAGGTGACCGGCCGCGCCTACAAGCTGTTCGATTACTACGGCGCTCCCGATGCCGAAGAAGTGATCGTGGCCATGGGCTCCGGCTGCGAAGCCATCCATGAAACCATCGACGTGCTGCTCAAGCAGGGCAAGAAGGTTGGTATGGTGAAGGTTCACCTGTACCGTCCCTTCTCCGCCAAGCACTTCCTGGCCGCCGTGCCCGCCTCCGTCAAGAAGATCGCGGTGCTGGACCGCACCAAGGAACCCGGCTCCCTGGGCGAGCCTCTGTTTGAAGATGTGGTGGCCGTGCTGGCCGAAAACGGCCGCAAGGACATCCAGGTCGTGGGCGGCCGCTATGGTCTGGGCAGCAAGGAATTCAACCCCACCATGGTCAAGGCTGTATACGACAACCTGGAAGCTGATTGCCCCAAGAACCACTTCACCGTGGGCATCAACGACGACGTGACCAATACCAGCCTGAAGCTGGGCGAGCTGTTCAACGCTGCCCCCGCGGGCACCGTGAGCTGCAAGTTCTACGGCCTGGGCTCTGACGGCACCGTCGGCGCCAACAAGAACTCCATCAAGATCATCGGCGACCATACCGATAAATACGCGCAGGCCTATTTCGCCTACGACTCCAAGAAGTCCGGCGGCCTGACCGTCAGCCATCTGCGCTTTGGCGACGTGCCGATCCGCAGCACCTACCTGATCGACGCGGCTGACTTCATCGCCTGCCACAACCCCGCCTACGTGACCATGTACGACATGGTGTCCTCCTTGAAGGACGGCGGCACCTTCCTGCTCAACTCCCAGTGGGAGCCCGAGGAAATGGACGAGCATCTGCCCGCCGCCATGAAGCAGCTGCTGGCCAAGAAGCACGCCAAGTTCTACACCATCAACGCCATCGCGCTGGCCGCGAAGGTCGGCATGGGCGGCCGCATCAACACCATCATGCAGGCTGCGTTCTTCAAGCTGGCCAACATCATCCCCTACGAAGATGCTGATCAGTACATGAAGGCCTATGCCAAGAAGACCTACGGCAAGAAGGGCGACGCCGTTGTCCAGAAGAACTGGGACGCCATCGACATCGCCATCTCCGGCCTGAAGGAAGTCAAGGTTCCCGCTGAATGGGCCACCGCCACCACCGGCGCTGTTCCCGTCAAAGTGGAAGCCAGCGAATACTTCGACACCCTCATCCGGCCCATCCTGGCCCAGGAAGGCGACCAGCTGCCCGTCAGCGCGTTCGACCCCCGCGGCTTCGTGGAGACCGGCACCACCAAGTACGAAAAGCGCGGCATCGCTGTGAAGGTTCCCGAGTGGATTCCCGAGAACTGCATCCAGTGCGGCCAGTGTTCCCTGGTTTGCCCCCACGCCTGCATCCGTCCCGTGCTGGTCAAGGAAGGCACCGAAAAGCCCGAAGGCTTCGTGGTGGCCCCCAAGACCATCGGCAAGGAACTGGCCGGCTATGAGTACCGTATGCAGGTCAGCCCGCTGGACTGCACCGGCTGCGGCAACTGCGTGGAAGTGTGCCCCGCCAAGACCAAGGCCCTGGAAATGAAGCCCCTGGACGAACAGCGCAAGGAAGAAAAGAACTGGGAGTTCGCCATGAAGCTGCCTAAGCCCGAAGTGCAGATCAATCCTGCCACTGTGAAGGGCAGCCAGTTCCTGCAGCCCCTGTTTGAGTTCTCCGGCGCGTGCGCTGGCTGCGGCGAGACGCCTTACGTCAAGCTCGTTACCCAGCTGTTCGGCGATCGCATGATCATCGCCAACGCCACCGGCTGCTCCTCCATCTACGGCGGCTCCGCTCCCACCTGCCCCTACACCGTCAACGAAAAAGGCCACGGCCCCGCCTGGGCGAACAGCCTGTTCGAGGACAACGCGGAATTCGGCTTCGGCATGAACCTGGCCACCGCTCAGCGCCGCGCCAAGCTGGCTGACGTGATCCGTGAGGTCACCGAAGTGGGCAAGGAAGAAGACGTTGTCGCCGCCGCCAAGGAATGGCTCGAAAACATGGAAGACGCCGAAGGCTCCCGCAAGGCCGGCGAAAAGCTGGTTGCCGCGCTGGAAGCCCATGCCGAAAAGGCTGGCTGCGAACGCCGCGAATACATCCTCGCCAACAAGGACCTGCTGACCAAGAAGTCCATCTGGATCTTCGGCGGCGACGGCTGGGCCTATGACATCGGTTACGGCGGCGTGGACCACGTGCTGGCTCAGAACCAGGATGTCAACATCCTCGTGCTCGACACCGAAGTGTACTCCAACACCGGCGGACAGGCCTCCAAGTCCACGCCCACCGGCTCCGTGGCGAAGTTCGCCGCCGCCGGCAAGCGGACCAAGAAGAAGGACCTGGGCATGATGGCCATGAGCTACGGCTACGTGTACGTGGCTACCGTCGCCATGAGCGCCAACCCCGCCCAGCTGATCAAGGCCATGATCGAAGCCGAGAAGTATCACGGCCCGTCTCTGATCATCGCCTACGCGCCTTGCATCAACCATGGTATCAACATGAGCAAGGCCCA
This sequence comes from uncultured Eubacteriales bacterium, assembly GCA_900320085.1. Lineage (GTDB taxonomy): Bacteria > Bacillota > Clostridia > Christensenellales > Aristaeellaceae > RUG563. The sequence continues at coordinate 8,515 of ONRC01000050.1, read as the reverse complement.
GGCCGAGATCCGCAAGGCTGTGGCTGCCGGCTACTGGCCGCTCTACCGCTACAACCCCGAGCTGGATCAGCCTCTCACCATCGACAGCAAGGATCCCACCGAAAGCTATCAGGACTTCATCCGCGGCGAAACCCGTTATCAGACGCTGCTCAAGATGTTCCCCGATGCCGCCGAAAAGCTCTTTGCCCAGAACGAAGAGGATGCCAAGGTCCGTCTTGCCAACTACAAGCGGATGGCCGGCAAGTGATTCACGGGTTAAAAGCAACTCAATCTGGGCGGAGGGAGAACCGTTCTCCCTCCCCCATCGCCAAAGAACGGACCGGGTTCGCCCGGTTCGTTTTTTTGTTTAGAATCAATGATCAAAAGCTTTTTTATGCGCAGCCTCCCTCAAACGATAAAGCATCTTGAAACCCTTCTGCTTTCCGTGTATAATTTCTGTATCAAGCGCGTGCGGAGGTGCCCTTCATGATCCAAATTGATCAGACGAATCAGCTGTTTCATCTGCGAAACGATTATCTTTCTCTGGTGCTGCGCGTTCAGGCGGACGGGGACGGCGAACAGGAATTGCTGATGCCCTACCTGGGACGTCCCCTGGACGATCCGACGGCCTGCCTGTACCTATGCCTGCCGCGGGGCGGCGCGTCCTTTGATTCGCCGCGGCAAACACTGCCTTACGCCTGCCCCACGGACGGGCGGGGCGATTACCGGCCCGCCCTGGTGTGCGCCCTGGACGGGCAGGGACAGCGCTGCACAGAATTGTTTTATACCGGCTATCGTGTGGAAAAAGGCAAGCCCGTCCTGTCCGGCCTGCCCGCCGCTTATGTGGAGGACCCCAGCGAAGCCGACACCCTGTATATCACCCTGCGCGATCCGCTGACCGGACTGGAAGCGGAGCTTTGCTATACCCTTTTCGCGGATCGGCCCATCCTGACGGAAAGCATCCGATATAAAAACACGGGGGCAGAACCCCTGACGCTGCAAAACGCAGGCAGCGCCTGCGTGACCCTGCCGGGGCGGTACGACTTCATCCACCTGCACGGGGCCTGGGCCAAGGAAAGAAGCATCGAGCGCGTCTCCCCCGCCCGGCTGACCCGGGAAATTTCCTCCTGCCGCGGCGCGTCTGGCCATGAGCACAACCCCTTCGCCGTGCTGGCTGCGCCGGACGCCACGGAGTTTACCGGCGAATGCCTGGGCGCGGCGCTGGTGTACAGCGGGGATTTCAGCATCAAAGCCGACGAAAACGCCTACGGCTCCACCCGTCTGACCCTGGGGCTGAACGAACGCTCCTTCGCCTGGCAGCTGAACCCGGGAGAAACCTTCCAAGCGCCCGAGGTGATTTTCTCCTTCTCCAGCAAGGGCCTGAACGGCATGAGCCAGGGCCTGCACAGCCTGATTCGCCAGCGGGTGTGCCGGGGGTATTGGCGCGACCGGGAGCGGCCCATCCTGATCAACAATTGGGAAGCTACCTATTTCAATTTCGACCATGAAAAGATCATGAACATCGCCCGGGCCGCCGCCGACGCGGGCATCGAGCTGTTCGTGCTGGACGACGGCTGGTTCGGCAAGCGGAACAACGATGACTGTTCCTTGGGCGACTGGGTGGTGAACAGAAAAAAGCTGCCCCAGGGTCTGGACGGGCTGGGCAAGGACATCAACGCCCTGGGCCTGAAATTCGGCCTGTGGTTTGAGCCGGAAATGGTGTCGCCCGACAGCGACCTGTACCGCGCGCATCCCGATTGGTGCCTCCACGCCGGGAACCGCCGCCGCACCACCGCCCGCCAGCAATTGATCCTGGACATGGGCCGGACTGAAGTGCAGGACAATGTGATCGAAGCTGTATCCAAAGTATTGCAGGAAGCGCCCATCGGCTATGTGAAGTGGGACATGAACCGCAACTTCCTGGAAGCCGGGTCGGAAGCCCTGACCGACGGCCGTCAGGGTGAAACGGCGCACCGGTATATGCTGGGCCTGTACCGGGTGCTGGAAACCATCACGAAGGCTTTCCCCGAGGTGCTGTTTGAAAGCTGCTCCGGCGGCGGTGGGCGCTTTGACGCGGGCATGCTGCATTACATGCCCCAGACCTGGACCAGCGACGACACCGACGCCGTGGCCCGTCTCTCCATCCAGTACGGCACCAGCTTGTGCTATCCCACCAGCGCTATGGGCGCGCACGTGTCCGCCGTGCCCAATCACCAGATCGGCCGCGTCACCGACATGCGGATGCGGGGCGACGTGGCCCTGGGCGGCAATTTCGGGTATGAATTGGATTTATCCGCCCAGACTCCCGAGGACATGGAGGAGATCCGCCGCCAGGTAAAGCAGGTAAAGGCCATCCGCAAAACAACCCAGCAGGGCGTCTTCACCCGGCTGCTCAGTCCCTTCCAGGGCAACGTGGCCGCCTGGCAGTTCGCCGATGAGCAGCGCGTCATCCTCTGCGCCTACCGCGTGCTGAACATGCCCAACGGCGAACCCCTCCGGGTGCGGCTGCATGATGTGCCCGCCGGAACCTACCGCACCCCCGAGGGCTACACTGTTACTTCCGCCGACCTGGAGCGCGCCGGCGTCCCCCTCCCCTTCGCGCATCGGGATTTTGCTTCGATCGTGATGGTGTTTGAACGGGTGCTGTGAGTATCGCAATTTTCGATAGGATTTGCGTCAACAGACGGCTTGAATAAATAGGCAGTATCGTTTATAATAGGTAAGGAACGGATAATAGGAGGCGCATTTGTGTTTCAAGGCTTTGGAAAGGAACTGATTCCTTTCTTTCTCGATCTGCGGTTTCATAACGACAAATCCTTCATGGACGCCAACCGGGAGCGGTATTACCGGGAGGTGCGCCAGCCTTTTTATGATTTCATCGGGGCCATGGGGCCGGGGATGCAGCTGATCGACGAGGAGATGGAGGTGCGGCCCAACAAATGCCTGAGCCGCATCAACCGGGACACCCGGTTCAGCCGGGACAAGTCCCCCTACCGGGATCATCTGTGGGTGTCCTTCCGCCAGGCGGGCAGGCCCAACGACGGCACGCCCTTTTACTGGTTTGAGATCAGCCCGGAATACGTGAATTGGGGCGTGGGCATCTGGGGTGAAGGCCGGGAAATCATGGACGCCATGCGCCGCCGGATGGAAGCCCATCCCGATGATTTTCTGCGCATTCTGCCCATCCTGAAAAAACGGAACTTCTGCCTGGCTGGGCAGGAATGGAAAAAGATGAAGCCGCCGGAAACATTGCCGGAGGTGCTGAAGCCCTGGCATCTGAAGAAGCAGGTATACGCCGAACGCCAGGGCACTTCATTAACCTGGATTCAATCGCCCGATATTGTCAAGCGGGTGATGGATGATTATACCGCGCTGGCCCCGCTGTACTGGATTTTCCGGGGCTGCGTGGAGGACGCCATGGAGCAGTTGGAGCAGCAAGCGGACTGATCGGCCTGATAAAAGAGGCGGAGAGAGCAGAGTACAGTGAGCAGAGTACAGTGAACAGAGTGCAGAGTACAGATTGGTTAGAAGAGACAAAATGGCTGCGCGAAAGCATTCACTATATGATCTGAACTCTGTACTCTGAACTCTGCACTCTAACCCTATGGGTCAAGGTCATTGCTGCCGAACAGAAACTGATTGGAGGGACTGTATGAGTACTGGTTTGCGTGGGCTGAAAAGCGGCACGGATGTGCGCGGCAGGGCGCTGGGCGAGGATGCCCCTTTGACGGCGGCGGTGGCTGCCCGGATCGGGGGAGCGTTTGTGGCCTGGCTGCGGCAAAGGGGGGTGGACAATCCCCGGGTCGCTATGGGCCGTGACAGCCGCGTCACCGGCGAAATGCTGCTGGACGCCTGCGCGGAGGGCTGCATGAAGGCGGGGGCCCAGGTGGAAACCTACGGCATGTGCACCACCCCGGCCATGTATATGAGCCTGATCACCGAGGGGTTTGCCTGCGACGGTTCCGTGATGATCACCGCCAGCCATCACCCCTATGACCGGAACGGTCTGAAATTTTTCACCAAAGAGGGCGGCATCGACAGCCATGACCTGGACGAGATTCTGGACATCGCCGAGAGCGACGCGCCTCTGAGCGGCGGTTCGTCCCCCATCGTGAAGCGGGACTTCCTGCCGGTGTACTGCGAACAATTGAAGGAGCGCGTGCGCAAGGGCCTTGACACCGACGTGCAAAAGCCCCTGCTGGGCCTGCACGTGGTGGTGGACGCGGGCAACGGCGCGGGCGGCTTCTACGCGGGGCTGCTGGAGGATTTAGGCGCTTGGGTAGAGGGCAGCCAGTTCCTGGAGCCCGACGGCATGTTCCCCAACCACATCCCCAACCCCGAGAACGAGCAGGCCATGGCCTCCATCAGCGCTGCCGTGGTGAAGGCGGGGGCCGACCTGGGCGTGATCTTTGACACGGACTGCGACCGCGCCGCCATCGTGGACCGCAGCGGCCGGGAAATCAACCGCAACCGCCTGATCGCCCTGATTTCCGCCGTGCTGCTGGACAAGCAACCGGGCCTGACCATCGTGACCGACTCGGTCACCTCCTCCGGCCTGGCCCAGTTCATCATGGAATGGGGCGGCGAGCATTACCGCTACAAGCGGGGCTACCGCAACGTGATCGACGAAGCCAAGCGCCTGAACGAAGCGGGCCTCAACTGCCCCCTGGCGATTGAAACCAGCGGCCACGCCGCCCTACGGGAAAACCATTTCCTGGACGACGGCATGTACCTGGTGACGGTGCTGATCTGCGAAGCCATGCGCTTAAAGAAAGAGGGCCGGGAGCTGACCGACCTGATCGCCGACCTGCGGGAGCCGGTGGAGAGCGCCGAGATCCGACTGGATATCACCGCCGAGGATTTCCGCGCCGCGGGCCTGCAGGCCATTGAAAAGGTGATGGATCACGCCGCCTTCGCCCCCGGCTGGCATATTGCCCCCGACAACCGGGAGGGCGTGCGCATCAACTTTGACCTGAACGAGGGCCTGATGAACGGCTGGTTCCTGCTGCGCCTCTCCGTCCATGACCCGGTGCTGCCCCTCAACATCGAAAGCGACGTGCCCGGCGGCGTCAAGTTCATGGCCGAAGCGCTGCTGAACGTGCTGGAAGGGACAGAAGGAATTGACCTGAGCAAGCTGAAAATGTTTGTGGAAAAAGAAGCCTGAAAAATGGACCGCTTGTTTTTTGGCAAGGGGACACGCTGGGGGCTGCGCGCCCCCAGTTCCGCAGCCTCAATCGGCGCAAGTCCGCTTCATGCGGACATTGCTTGTTTCGGCTGATCTCACCGCCGATGAAATTCCCGCCACAGGCGGTCATCGGCGGTTCGTCCTGCGCCAGGGCGGTGACCGCCCTGGGCCCGCAATCGGCGATATTACTTTATTGGGATAAGCATACAAGCTCCGCCTGCCGCGCTGGGTTACAGAAAGTTAGAGGGCTTCTGGCCCAAGAAAGCCCGGGAACATCCGAGGGGGAAACTTAACTTTCCCCTGTGGATGATTCCCTGGCTTTCCCCGGATGCTTTGCATCCGGGTTGGCGTCCAAAGGACGCCGGGCCAGAAGCACAACGGCATCAAGCCAGACTTCCCGTTCCTTCCCGTATCAGCGGGAACCATGCTGTGTATTCAACTCAAGCAATATCCGCTATTGGAGTCCAGAGGTCGAAGACCTTTGGTGCAGGTGCACGAGGGCCGCATAGGCCCTCGCCTCCCTGCAATATATCCGGTAATTAGAAAAAGCCTAATCAACAGTACAAAAAGACTTATGGGAGGAATGATTGCTATGGACATCCGTCAAACCACCATCAACAACATCCGCACCCTGGCCGCCGACACGGTACAGAAGGCCAAGAGCGGCCATCCCGGCGCGCCGATGGGCATGGCGCCGATGGCCTACGCCGTGTGGATGAACCAGATGAAGCACAACCCCAAGGACCCCAACTGGCCGGACCGTGACCGCTTTGTTTTGTCCTCCGGCCATGCCAGCTCCCTGATTTACTGCCTGCTGCACCTGACCGGCTACGGCCTGACGCTGGACGACATGAAGCAGTTCCGTCAGTGGGGCAGCAAGACCCCCGGCCATCCTGAGTACCGCCACACCGTCGGCGTGGAAACCACCACCGGCCCCCTGGGCCAGGGCGTGGCCAACGCCGTGGGCTTCGCCATCGCGGAAACCATGCTGGCCGCCCACTTCAACCGCCCCAACTTCCCCATCGTGGATCACCGGGTATACGCCTTCTGCGGCGACGGTTGCATGATGGAGGGCATTTCCAGCGAAGCCTGCTCCCTGGCCGGTACCCTCAAGCTGGGCAAGCTGACCCTGCTGTACGACGACAACGAAATCTCCATCGAAGGCAGCACCGACATCGCCTTCCGCGAGAACGTGCCCGCCCGGTTTGAAGCTTATGGCTGGCAGGTCATTCGCCTGAAGGACGGCAACGACGTGGACGCCATCATCGCCGCCATCGAGGAAGGCAAGAAGGACGAGCGGCCCACCCTGATCGTGTGCCCCACCAAGATCGGCTTCGGCTGCCCCGCCAAGGAAGGCAAGTCCTCCGCCCACGGCGAACCCCTGGGCCCGGAAAACGTGGCGGAAACCAAGAAGAACCTGGGCATGCCCGCGGATGATTTCTGCGTGCTGCCCGAAGTGTACGAGCACGTGCACGCCCAGATGGAAAAGAACGAAAAGGCCGAAGCGGCATGGAACGAGCTGTTCGTGAATTACTGCAAGGCCTATCCCGAGCTGGCCGAGGAATGGGAAGCCTGGCACAGCACCGAGCTGCCCGACGAAGTGGCGCTGAACGACGCGCTGTGGCAGTGGGGCGACAAGATGGCCACCCGCGCCACCTCCGGCGAAATGATCAACCGGCTGGCCAAGCTGCTCCCCAATTTGGTTGGCGGCAGCGCTGACCTGGCCCCCTCCAACAAGACCAACATCAAGGACGGCGGCGACTACTCCGCCGAGAACCGCGCCGGCCGCAACCTGCACTTCGGCGTGCGTGAACACGCCATGGCGGCCATCTGCAACGCCATCGCCCTGCACGGCGGCCTGCGGGTGTTCTGCGGCACGTTCTTCGTGTTCAGCGACTACATGAAGCACGCCATGCGCATGAGCGCCATCATGCAGCTGCCCGTCACCTACGTGCTCACCCACGACTCCATCGGCGTGGGCGAGGACGGCGCGACCCACGAGCCCATCGAACAGCTGGCTGGTCTGCGCGCCATCCCCGATATGCAGGTGTTCCGCCCCGCCGACGGCAAGGAAACCACCGCTGCCTGGCTGACGGCCCTGACCTCCGGCCTGCCCACCTGCCTGGTGCTCACCCGCCAGAACCTGCCCCAGTACGAGAACAGCGGCTGCGAAGCCATGAAGGGCGGCTACATCCTGGCCGATTCCGACAAGGAAACCCCCGACGTGCTGCTGATGGCCAGCGGCTCCGAGGTGGAGCAGATGATGGGCGCGAAGGAAGAACTGAAAAAGGACGGCATCGACGCCCGCGTCATCTCGATGCCCTGCATGGAAATCTTCCTGCGCCAGCCCAAGGAATATCAGGACAAGATCATCCCGCCCGCTGTCCGCGCCCGCGTGGCCATGGAAGCCGGCGTCACCATGCCCTGGTACCGCTTCACCGGCCTGGACGGCAAAGTGATCGGCATCGACCATTACGGCGCTTCCGCCCCCTATGCCGTTCTGTTCAAGGAATTCGGCTTCACCGTGGAGAACGCCGTGAAGGCAGCCAAGGAAGTTGTGAAATAAGAAGCATCAAAAGAAAAGGAGAGCGGCGCAAGCTGCTCTCCTTTTTTGATATGATCGAATACTTTACAGCGTCACGCCGCTCTTGAAGATGGCGATTTCCCGGTAGCCGTGCTGTTCGGCCTTGGTTTCCTGGCCGTTGGCGGTGGCGAGAACCAGCTGGAAGAGCTGCTTGGCGGCTTTCTCCATGGTGGCGCCCTGGAGCAATTGACCGGCGTTGAAGTCGATCCAGCCGTGCTTCTTGGTGGCCAGGTTGGCGTTGGTGGCCACCTTCAGGGTGGGCGCGGGGCCGCCCAGGGGGGTGCCGCGTCCGGTGGTGAATAGGATCAGCTGCGCGCCGGAAGCGGTCAGGGAGGTGACGGCGCAGATGTCGTTGCCGGGGCCCCAGACCAGGTTCAGGCCCTTGCGGGTGACGGGCTGGGTGTATTGCAGCACGTCCTGCACCTCGCCCAGGCCGCCCTTCTGGGTGCAGCCCAGGGATTTTTCTTCCAGGGTGGTGATGCCGCCCGCCTTGTTGCCGGGAGAGGGATTCTCGTAGACGGGCATGTGGTTGTCCTGATAGTATTTCTTGAAGCCGTTGATCCTCCTCTGTTTTTCTTCTATGAGAAAATACAAAAGGAGCAGCAGATCGAGGAAATTTTCCACAACCGCTTACTGGATGCCTATAATAACTACCTGATCATCGGCGGTATGCCGGAGTGTGTTGCCTCATGGGTGCAGCACAAGGATCCTGCCCGCATTTCTCAAATTCAGAGAGAACTGATCGAAATCTACGAAAACGACTTTTC